>JAICEH010000024.1 GCA_025924275.1 Gemmatimonadales bacterium
AGCAGGCGGCCGACCAGTGCGCGCCGTCCCGCGGTGCGCCCCAGTCCCGGACCCACCACCAGGGCGTCGGCGCGCCCCACCAGGTCGAGGAGCGCCGGCCCCGGATCGGCGTCGAGGTCGTGCGCGAGGGTCTGCAGGTCGGGCTCCGCGGCCATGAGGGCGGCAATGGTCTCCGCGGGCCCCACCGCGTGAACCAGGCCTGCGCCCGCGGCGAAGGCGGCGCGCGCCGCGAGTCGGAGTGCGCCGCTCATCCCTGCCCCTCCGCCCACCACCACGACCCGACCGCGCCGGCCCTTGTGGTCGGCCGGCCGGAGCCGCGGCAGCCAGGCGGCGGCCTGGTCGTCGGTCACCAGCATCGGCCAGGCGGGATCGGGCCCGGGATGGCCGATGTCCACGACCACCAGGTCGCCGCAGGCGTCCCGGGCCAGGAGGTGACCGCGGCGGAGCCCGCCGAAGGTGACCGTGACGTCGGCCTTCGGCGCGCCGTGCGCCACCCCGGTGCCGAGGTCGAGCCCGGTCGGCCCGTCCACCGCCAGGACCGGCAGGACCGATTCGGCCATCCGCTCGACCGCCGCGGCCACCGCACCCCGGGGGGCACCGCTCGCCCCGGTGCCCAGCAGGGCGTCCACCAGGAGGCCGGCCGCCGGCCAGGGACCGTCACCAGCCACCTCGCGCACGCCCTCCGCCCGGGCGCGGGCCGCCACCAGGGCAGTGAGCGGCGCGGGGTCCCCCGCCACCGGGGCAACCCAGACCGGGACCCCGAGGCGGTGGAGCGTCCGCGCGACCACCCAGCCGTCGCCGCCGTTGTGCCCGCTCCCGGCCGCCACCAGCACACCGCGCCGGGCCGCCACCGGGAAGCGGGCGCCGAGCACCGCGGCCACCGCGCGCCCGGCGCATTCCATCAGGGTCTCGAGCGGGATGCCCCGTCCGACCGCGGCGCGGTCCCACGCAGCCGACTGGTCGGGGGTGAGGACAGGGAGGGGGGGCATGGGGGGAGCTTCGAGTCACGAGTCGCGGGTCGCGGGTCGCGAGTCCGGCATCAGCGCCGACTCGTGACTCGCAACTCCCGGCTCGCGACTACTTGAACGACTGCCCGATCACCCGGCCGAAGCTGATCTCGCCGTTGTCGATGCGGAGGTTGAAGCCGCAGTCGGGATTGGTGCAGACCCACGCCTTGTAGGTGATCGGCGCCCCATCCCGGCCGTAGTCGGAAAGGGGAATGAGCCGTCCCTGGGAACACTTCTGGCAGTTCGGCCAGTCCTTCCCCTCCATATGCCCTCCCCGGGCCACGGCGCTCAGCGCGCCGGCACGCCCTGCCAGATGTAGGGACCGCCGAAGGCCTCGTCGAAGCCGTAGACCCCGGCGAAGTCGGCCTCGGTGTCGCCCGGCTGGGTGACCAGCAGTCCGATGTCCACCAGGTCGAAGACGATCCGGCCGAAGTCCTCGGTCCGGGTGATCCCCCAGTGCCCGAGCACGGACGGGGCGAGCTTGCCGAAGCGGTCGAGCGCCAGGTCCCGGCACGCCCAGGCCAGCTCGGCGCCGGTCACGTGCCGCCGGACGTCGAGCCGTCCCTGCAGGTAGTCCACCGCGGCGAGGAGGAAGAGGTACCCGCGCTCGTCGTAGCGGTTGCGCGCCCGCAACCGCCCGAGGAGGTCGTCCGCGAGCTGCACGTCGCTCACCGTCGGGGCTCCCGCCGCATCGTGGTCACCCTGCGAAGGTAGGAAGGCGGCGGCCGGCCGGTCAACCGACCGGGGCCGCGGCCCGGCCGTAGAGCGGGAAGTCGGCGGCCAGCTCCAGCACCTCGGCCCGGACCGCGGCCACCGTGGCCTCGTCCGCCGCGCCCAGGGCGCGGTCCAGCAGCTGCGCGATGCGGACCATCTCCGGCACGCCCATCCCGCGGGTGGTCACGGCCGGGGTGCCGAGGCGGATGCCGCTGGTCACGAAGGGCGACTCCGGGTCGTCCGGGATCGTGTTCTTGTTCACCGTGATGGCGGCGCGCCCCAGGGCGGCCTCCGCCTCCTTGCCGGTGAGGCCCTTGGGCCGGAGATCCACCAGCATCAGGTGGGTGTCGGTCCCGCCGGAGACGATGTCGTACCCCCGGTCGAGGAGGGCGGCTGCGAGCGCCTGCGCGTTGGCCACGACCTGGCGCGCGTAGCGGCGGAAGTCCGCCGTCAGGGCCTCGCCGAAGGCCACCGCCTTGGCGGCGATCACGTGCTCGAGCGGCCCGCCCTGGGTGCCGGGGAAGACCGACTTGTCGACCGCCCGGGCGTGGTCCGCGTGGCAGAGGATGAGCCCGCCCCGCGGGCCCCGGAGGGTCTTGTGGGTGGTGCTGGTGACCAGCCCCGCGTGGGGCACCGGCGAGGGATGCACCCCGCCCGCCACCAGTCCGGCGAAGTGCGCCATGTCCACCAGGAGCACCGCCCCGACCTCGTCCGCGATGGCGCGGAAGGCCGCGAAGTCGATGACCCGGGAGTAGGCGCTCCCGCCGGCCACGATGAGGCGGGGCCGCTCGGCGCGCGCCAGGTCCCGCACCCGGTCGTAGTCGATCCGGCCGGTGAGCGGGTCCACCCCGTAGTGGGCCGCCCGCCAGATGGCCCCGCTGTGGTTCACCGCGTGGCCGTGGGACAGGTGGCCGCCGTGGGGCAGCGACATCGCGAGCAGCGTGGCCCCGGGCGGGAGCACCGCCATGAAGGCGGCGAAGTTCGCCTGCGCCCCCGAATGGGGCTGCACGTTGGCGTGGTCGGCGCCGAACAGCGCCCTGGCGCGCTCGATGGCCAGCCGCTCCACCTCGTCCACCACCTCGCAGCCGCCGTAGTAGCGCCTGCCGGGATACCCCTCGGCGTACTTGTTCGTGAGGCAGCTGCCCATCGCCTGCAGCGTGGCCACGCTGGCGAAGTTCTCGCTCGCGATCAGCTCCAGGCCCTCCTGCTGGCGCCGGAGCTCGCGCGCCAGCAGCTCGGCGATGGCGGGGTCCGCCTGGGGAAGGCGGGCGTCGTGGTCGAGGCTCACGCGGGCTCCGGGGAATCGATCTTGGCGACCCGCCGCTCGTGCCGCCCACCGGCGAACGGCGTGGCGAGCCAGGTGCGGAGGATCTCGCGCCCCAGCTCGTCGGTCACGAACCGTGCCGGCAGCACGAGGACGTTGCTGTCATTGTGCTCGCGGGCGAGCTGCGCCACCTCGGCCGTCCACGCCACCGAGGCCCGCACGCCGGGATGCCGGTTGGCCGCGTACGACATCCCCAGGCCCGTGCCGCAGAGCAGGACCCCGCGCCGGACCTCGCCCCGCTCCACCCGGGCGGCCAGCGGGTGGGCGAAGTCCGGGTAGTCCACCGAGGCCTCGTCGGCGGGCCCCAGGTCGAGTGGCTCGAACCCGAGGCGCTCGAGCTCGGCCACGAGCGCCGCCTTGAGGTGCACCCCGGCGTGGTCCGAGGCGATCGGCACGACCTCCCGCCCGTCCGGCATCGGCTCAGCTCCGCCGCCGGTAGGCCATCGGCGAAAGCCCCTTCACCGCCGCGATCCGCTCCTCGGCCATCCGGTCGGCGGCCTGGTGCGGCGGGATCCGGTCGCGGGCCGCGATCCGGAAGACGGTCGCGAGGCTCTCATAGATGCCTTCCGCCCGCTTCATGGCCTGGTCCTTCGACCAGCCGTTCAGCTCCCCGTACACGTTGATGAGCCCGCCCCCGTTCCCGACGTAGTCCGGTGCGTAGAGGATCCCGCGCCGGTCGAGGTCGTCGCCGTGGCGCTCCTCGGCGAGCTGGTTGTTGGCCCCGCCCGCCACGATCTGCACCTTGAGCTGCGGGATCGTCGCGTCGTTGAGGATGGCGCCGAGGGCGCACGGCGCGAAGATGTCCGCCGCCTGGCCGTAGATCGCGTCCGCGGGCACGGCCCGCGCCCCGGTGGCCTCCGCGACGCGCTTCACCTTCGCCTCGTCCACGTCGGTCACCACCAGCTTCGCCCCTTCCTTGTGGAGGTAGGTCGAGAGCCAGTAGCCGACGCTGCCGCACCCCTGCACCGCCACCGTCTTCCCGGCCAAACCGTCGCTGCCCCACTTGGCCTTCGCGGCGGCCTTCATCCCGACGTAGACCCCGTGGGCGGTGACCGGCGAGGGATCGCCGGAGAGGCCGAAGAGGCCCACCACGTGGTTGGTCTCGAAGTGGATGAAGGCCATGTCCGCCGGCGTGGTGCCGACGTCCTCCGCGGTGATGTAGCGTCCGCCGAGCGACTCCACGAAGCGGCCGTGGGCGCGGAAGATCGCCTCCCGGTCCGGGCGCTTGTTGTCCCCCACGATCACCGACTTGCCCCCGCCCAGGTTGAGCCCCGCCACGGCCGCCTTGTAGGTCATCCCGCGGGCCAGCCGGAGCGCGTCGGTCACCGCCTCGTCGGACGAGGCATAGGACCAGAAGCGGGTGCCGCCGAGCGCCGGCCCGAGGGTGGTGTCGTGGATCGCGATGATCCCGAGGTACCCGCACGACGGCTCGTGGCAGAACACGACCTGCTCGTGTTCGTACTGCTTCATTGCCGCAAAGAGGTCCATGGACGGCGGGCTCCGGTGCCGGGTGGAGGAGGTCTGGTGGGGAGCGGCGACCGGCGATGGGGGAGCGGGGGTCCTCCCCGCGGATCCCGCTCCCCGTTCCCGGCTCACCGATCCCCGTAGGGGTAGAACCCGCGCCCGCTCTTCCGGCCGAGGTGGCCGGCGGCCACCATCCTCCGGAGCAGCGGGCAGGGGCGGTACTTGTCGTCCCCGAGGCCCTGGTGCAGCACCTCGAGGATGGCCAGGCACACGTCCAGGCCGATGAAGTCCGCCAGGGCCAGCGGGCCCATCGGGTGCGCCATCCCGAGCTTCATCACCGTGTCCACCGCCTCGGGCTCGGCCACGCCCTCCATCACGCAGAAGATCGCCTCGTTGATCATCGGCAGGAGGATGCGGTTCGCCACGAAGCCGGGATAGTCGTTGACCTCCACCGGGACCTTGCCGAGCGCCCGGGCGAGCGCCATGGTGCGGGCGGTGGTGGCGTCGCTGGTGGCGTGGCCGCGGATGACCTCGACCAGTTGCATCACCGGCACCGGGTTCATGAAGTGCATCCCGATGACCGCGTCCGGTCGCGTCGTGCGGGCGGCGATCTCGGTGATCGAGATGCTGCTGGTGTTGCTGGCGAGGACGGCGCCGGCGTCGGCCGCGGCGTCGAGCTCCTCGAAGAGCCGGAGCTTGAGGTCCTTCCGCTCGGTGGCGGCCTCCACCACCAGGCTGGCGCCGCGCACCTCGCCCATCGCGGTGGCGGGGCGGATGCGCCCCAGGATCTCGGCCTTGGCCTCCGCCGCCAGGGCGCCCTTCTTCACCTGCCGGTCCAGGTTGGTGCCGATGGTGGCCAGGGCCCGCTCCAGCGCCGCCGGGGCCACGTCCACCAGCGTCACGTCCCACCCGTGCTGCGCGAGCACGTGGGCGATCCCGTTGCCCATCGTGCCCGCGCCGACCACCGCCGCTCGCTCGCTCACGCCACCCTGCCCTTTCGCGTCCAGCGGACGGCCGCCGCCGTCGCCCCGAGGATCGTCAGGGTGGCGAGGGCGCCGCCTTCGGGTCCGAAGCTGCCGCCGGTGAGCCAGGCGGGCGCCCCGGGCTCGTAATCGAGGAACGGCATCGCGAACGGGATGCCGCTCACCGGCGCGTCGAGCGCCGCGATGAGCGCGTTCCAGCCCAGGTGCGCGCCCGTGGCCGTCCAGATCCCGCCCGGTGCCCAGAAGGCCGCCGCGAGGAAGAGCCCCGCCAGGCCGATGTTCACCAGCGCGAGCGGTGTCACCGACGGGTTGTTCCCGTGCAGCCAGCCGAAGGCGAGCGCCGTCACCACGCTGGCCGGCACCCGGCCGACCGCCCCCGCCAGCAGCACCAGCGGCACGCCCCGGAACACCAGCTCCTCCCAGAGCGCCGACGGCACGAGGACGGCGGTCGAGAGCCCCGCGGTGCCCAGCCAGGCCAGCGGGCCGCCCGCGTCCCGGAGCCAGCCGCCGCCCGCGAGCGGGACGGCAAGGAGCATGGCGAGGGCCGAGGCCACGCCGCCGAGCGCGAAGCCGAGCGCCGCCGAACGGAGCGGGGCCCCGGTGCCCCGCCAGCGGAGCTCCTCCCAGCCGAGGCCGGCCGACCGGACCCCGATGACCCAGGTGGCCAGGCCGAAGCCGACCGAGAAGCCCACGCCCTGCGCCAGGGTGGCCTGGGCGTTGGTCAGCCCGGCCACGAGGCCGCCGTTCGTCGCCTCGGCGCCGAGGTCGCCGCCGAGCAGGATCACCATGGCGTAGAACCCGGCCGCGCTGAAGAGCAGCCCCACCACGACGAAGGCGATCGCCCAACCGATCGCCTTCCCCAGGGAACGCCCGGTCGCCTCGGTACTCACAGCCCCGGGCGGAGCCTGGGCCGGAGCAGCGCGATGAGCCCGCCCGCCAGGGCCACCTTGACCGCCCCGGTCGCCAGGAAGGGCAGCGAGCCGATCCGGAGCGCCGCCTCGGTGCTCCCGGTCTGGAGGGCGAGCCAGCTCACGCCCCCTGCGTGGATCAGGGCGAGCCCCGCCAGGGCCGCGAGCACGCTCCGGGCGAATCCCGGTCCGGCCCAGCGCGCGGTCACCCAGGCCGCCAGCGGGAAGGCGAGCAGGTAGCCGCCGGTCGGCCCGAGCAGGTACGCCGGCCCGCCCCCCGCCGCGAACACCGGGAGCCCGGCGGCGCCCAGCGCCAGGTACAGGAGGACGCCGCCCGGGCCGGCCACGGCCCCGAGCGCGCCGCCCAGCACCAGCGCCGCGAGGTCCTGCAACGTGACCGGGACCGGGGTGCCGGGGATCGGCAGCGCGGCCCGCGCCGCGAGGGTCATCACCAGCGCACCTGCCCCGATGGCGAGGGCGCGCCGCGCAATGACGGACCCCGCGGTGGGGAGGGGGCTCACGCGGACGTCGGAGGTCGGCATCAGGACTGCTCCACGCTGAGGGCCACGGCGTTGCCGCCGCCAAGACAGAGCGTCGCGAGGCCGGTCCGGGCCCCGCGATCCTGCATCGCGTACAGCAGGGTGGTGAGCACGCGGGCCCCGCTGGCCCCGATCGGGTGCCCGAGGGCGATCGCTCCCCCGTGCACGTTCACCCGGGCCCAGTCCCAGCCGAGCGCGCGGCCGTTGGCGAGCGCCTGGACGGCGAAGGCCTCGTTGGCCTCGATCAGGTCGTAGGCACCGATCGTGGTGCCGGCCTTCCGCATCAGGTTCTGCACCGCCGCGATGGGGGCGAAGAAGATCTCCTTCGGCGGTCCCCCGCCGGTGGCGTAGGCCGTCACCCGCGCCAGCACCGGGAGCCCGTGCGCCTTCGCGAAGGCGGCCGAGGTGACCACGAGCGCGCTCGCCCCGTCGTTGAGTCCCGGCGCGTTGCCCGCCGTCACCGCGCCGTCCTTCTGGAACGACGGCTTGAGCGACGCGAGCGCCTCGAGCGAGGTGTCCTTCCGGGGGCCCTCGTCCACCGAGACGACGGTGGAGCCCTTCCGTCCCTTCACCTCGACCGGGAGGATCTCCGCGGCGAACTTGCCCGCCTCGATGGCCGCGACCGCCTTCCGGTGGCTCTCGAGGGCGAACTGGTCCATGTCGGCGCGGCTCACGCCGGCCTTCTGGGCGGTGTACTCGGCATAGTCGCCCATGTGGACGTTGGCGAAGGAGTCCCACAGGCCGTCGTGGATCATCCCGTCCACCATCGGCTGGTTCCCCGCCTTGATGCCCCCGCGATACCCGTAGAGGTAGTGCGGCGAGGCGCTCATCGCCTCCATGCCGCCCGCCACGATGCACTGCGCGTCCCCCGCCTTGATCGCCTGGGCGGCGAGCATCACCGCCTTGAGCCCGGAGCCGCAGACCTTGTTGACGGTGAGCGCGGGCACCGTGCCCGGGATGCCCGCGTGGATGAGCGCCTGGCGGGCCGGCGCCTGGCCGGCCCCGCCCTGCAGGACGTGGCCAAGGATGACCTCGTCCACGGCCTCGCCCTCCACCCGGGCGCGTTCGAGTGCCGCGCGGACCACGAGGGCGCCGAGCTGGGGTGCGCTGAAGCCGGCGAGCCCGCCGAGATAGCGGCCGATCGGCGTGCGGACGGCGGAGACGATGACGGGCGTGGTCGAGTCGGACATGGGCGGGAAAATAGTCTCGGGGCGGTCACGCGGTAAGGCGCGCGGCCGCCCGGGATCGGCCCCTCACGGCTGGAGCGCCCGGGTGCGGACCTCCTCGGAGACGCGGGCCGCCAGGGCCTCGACCGCCATCACCTCCTGCTTGTTCCCGGCGCCGCGCACCCGGAGGGCGACCGTGCCCGCCTCCGCCTCGCGCTGGCCCACCACCGCCATGTAGGGCACCTTCGCCATCTCGCCCTCGCGGATCCGGTAGTTGAGCGTCTGGGAACTCTCGTCGACGGTCACGCGAAGGCCGGCCGCGCGCAGCCGGCCCGCGACCTCGCGCGCCGCCGCCGCCTGTCCGTCCGCGATCGGGAGGACCCGCACCTGCTCGGGGGCGAGCCACACCGGGAAGGCGCCGGCGAAGTGCTCGATCAGGTTGCCGGTGAACCGCTCCAGCGTGCCGTAGATCGCCCGGTGGATCATCACCGGCCGGTGCGGCCGGTTGTCCGGCCCGGTGTACTCCAGCTCGAAGCGCTCGGGGAGGTTGAAGTCGAGCTGGATCGTCGGGCCCTGCCACAGGCGGCCGATCGCGTCCCGGAACTTGATGTCGATCTTCGGGCCGTAGAACGCCCCGCCACCCTCGTCCATCCGGTAGGGAATGCCCTTCCGGTCGAGCGCGGCCCGGAGCATCGCCTCGGCGCGATCCCAGGTGGCGTCGCTGCCCAGCCGCTCGGGTGGCCGGGTGGACACCTCGAAGTCGAGCTCGAAGCCGAACGCCTCGCGCACCAGGCGGTCCACCTGCCCCAGGCACAGGGAGATCTCGTCCTCGGCCTGGTCGATGGTGCAGAAGATGTGGGCGTCGTCCATCGAGAGCCCGCGCACCCGGAGGAGCCCGTGCAGGGTCCCGGAGCGCTCGTTCCGGTAGACGTTGGCCACCTCGGACAGCCGGATCGGGAGGTCCCGGTAGCTCCGCTGCTGGGCCTTGAAGATCAGCGCGTGCATCGGGCAGTTCATCGGCTTGACCCGGTAGTGCACGTCCTCGGCCTCGCCCGCGCCCGCGGCCATCGGCGGGAACTGGTTCCCCGCGTACAGGGGGAGGTGCCCCGACACCTGGAACAGCTCCTCGCGCGTGATGTTCGGGGTGTAGACCAGGTCGTACCCCGAGCGCAGGTTGTCGTCCTCCACCGCGCGGGTCAGGAGCCACTTCACCATCGCCCCCTTCGGGTGCCAGAACACCAGCCCCGGGCCCACCATCTCCTGGATGGAGAAGAGGTCGAGCTGGCGGCCCAGCACGCGGTGGTCCCGCTTCCGCGCCTCCTCCAGGCGGTGCAGATGGGCGTCGAGGTCCTCCTTCCGGAACCACGCGGTGCCGTAGATCCGCTGCAGCATCTGCCGACGCTCGTCGCCCCGCCAGTACGCGCCGGCGGCGTGGAGCAGCTTGAAGTGCCGGAGCCGCCCGGTGCCGGGGAGGTGCGGGCCGCGGCAAAGGTCCTGGAAGGGCCCGTCGGTGTAGACCGTGATCACCTCGCCCGGGCCGAACTCGCCGATCCGCTCGAGCTTGAGCGGGTCGTCGGCGAAGCGGCGCTCCGCCTCGGCCCGGTCCACGACCTCGCGGACAAAGGGGAAGTCGCGCTTCGCCACCTCGGCCATCTTCGCCTCGATGGCGCCGAGGTCCTCCGGCGTGAAGGGCCGGGGCACCTCGAAGTCGTAGTAGAAGCCGTCCTCGATCGGGGGGCCGAAGCCGATGCCGGCGCCCGGGAAGAGCTCGCGCACCGCCGTGGCCAGCACGTGCGCCGCGGAATGGCGGAGCACCTCGAGCGCGGCCGGGTCCCGCTCGGTGAGGATCGCGAACGCCCCGTCGCCCTCCAGCGGACGGTCGAGGTCCCAGTACTGCCCGTCCACCCGTGCGGCCAGGGCGGCGCGCGCCAGTCCGGGCCCGATGGCCTCGGCCACCTGCCGGGGGGTCGTGCCGCGGGGGACCTCGCGCACGCTCCCGTCGGGCAGCGTCAGGCGGAGCGGGCTCACGGCGCGCCCACCCGGGTGAGCGGGGCCAGGACCGCGGGGGTGTGCGGCGCCCACGCGAAGAAGGCCCCCACGGCGGCCAGGAGGATCGCGCCCACGAGGGCCCAGCGGACCAGCCCGCCGGTGCTGATTTCGGTGCGTTCGTCGCCCATACGGGTTAAGTTAACCGGCTAGACTTGAAGCGCGAATGAGGTCATCGACCGTGGCATCGCGACGTCCCCATCCTCCCATCCTTCCCTGGGCCCTGGCCGGCGCCGGCGTCGGGTTCCTGGCCGGGCTCCTGCTCGGCGAGCGCTACCACCACCGCGAACTGGCCCGCGCCTCCGTGCGCACGCTGCGGGGCGCCCGTCCGGTGCGCCTGTCGGCCGCCGCCACCGCCCGGGCCGCGGCCAACCTGCTCGAGGCGGAGGCGGGCCTCGGCATCGAAGGGCTCCGCGCCCAGGGCCTTTCGGCCGGCGTGGTGGAGCTGGCGGGCTGGGCGCCGAGCCGCGCGGCACGGGCGCGGGCCGCCCGGCTGGTGGCCACCCTCCCCGGTGTGGACGCCGTGGTGAACCACCTGCTGGTGCGCGGCGAGGACGACCTCCCCGTGCCGGACCTCCGGATCGCCGACCAGTCCGCATGACCGAGCCCCTCCCGCCCCAGTACCGCCCCGGGGGGCTCGAGGCGGCGCTCTACCGCCGCTGGGAAGCGGCGGGCGACTTCCGGCCGTCCGCCCCGGGCGCCGAGCCCTACGTGATCATGATGCCGCCGCCCAACGTGACGGCCAGTCTGCACATGGGTCACGGGCTCAACAACACCGTGCAGGACGTGCTGATCCGGTTCGAGCGGATGCGGGGGAAGGACACGCTCTGGCTGCCCGGCACCGACCACGCCGGCATCGCGACCCAGAACGTCGTCGAGCGCCTGCTCCAGCAGGAAGGCAAGACCCGCTTCGACCTGGGCCGCGAGGCCTTCGAGGCCCGCGTCCGGGGCTACGTCGCGGAGACCGGCAGCACCATCCTGCGCCAGCTCCGGGCCCTCGGGGCCAGCTGCGACTGGGACCGCACCTACTTCACGCTCGAGCCCCGGATGTCGCGCGCGGTCCGCGAGGCGTTCGTGCGCCTGCACGAGAAGGGCCTGGTCTACCGCGGCCACTACATCATCAACTGGTGCCCGCGCTGCCTCACCGCCCTCTCCAACGAGGAAGCGGAGAAGCACGAGACCGAGGGCCGGCTCTGGCGGCTCCGCTACCCGCTCGCCGACGGGTCGGGCCACGTCGTGGTGGCCACCACCCGGCCGGAGACGATGCTGGGGGACACCGCGGTCGCCGTGCATCCCGGCGACGCCCGGTACGCCGCGCTGATCGGCCGGCAAGTCCGGCTCCCCGTGGCCGACCGCCTGGTGCCCATTGTCGCGGACGAGGCGGTGGACCCCGGCTTCGGCACCGGCGCGGTCAAGGTGACCCCCGCGCACGACCCCGTCGACTTCGAGATCGGGCGGCGCCACGGGCTCCCCGAGCTCGACGTGATGACCCCCGACGCGCGGATGAACGACGCGGTCCCGGCGCGCTTCCGCGGCCTCGACCGCTTCGAGGCCCGACAGCGGGTGGTGGAGGAGTTCGAAGCCCTCGGCCTGCTCCAGGGGATGGAGCGTCACCGCCACGCGGTCGGGCGGTGCTATCGCTGCGACACCGTGGTGGAGCCGCGCCTGTCGGAGCAGTGGTTCGTGCGGATGGCGCCGCTCGCCGAGCCCGCCCTCCGGGCCTGGCGCGACGGGAGGGTCCGCTTCGTGCCGGAGCACCGCGGCACCGAGTACGAGCAGTGGCTCACCGGCATCCGCGACTGGACCATCAGCCGGCAGCTCTGGTGGGGGCACCGCATCCCGGTGTGGTACTGCGAGAATCCCGGCTGCAGCCATGTCGCGGCCAGCCGGACCGACCTGGCGCGCTGCCCCCGCTGCCTGGGCACCGTGCGACAGGACCCGGACGTCCTCGACACCTGGTTCTCCAGCTGGCTCGTCCCCCTCTCGGCCCTGGGCTGGCCCGACGAGACGCCCGACCTCGCCCGGTTCTATCCCGGCAGTGCGCTGGTCACCGCCCCCGAGATCCTCTTCTTCTGGGTGGCCCGGATGATCATGGCCGGGCTCGAGTTCCGGGGGGAGGTGCCGTTCCACACCGTGTACCTCCACGGCACGGTGCGCGACACCCAGCATCGCAAGATGTCGAAGTCCCTCGGCAACGGCATCGATCCGCTCGAGGTGGTCGAGCGCTACGGCGCCGACGCGCTCCGCTATACCGTCGTGAGCGGGATGTCGGTGGGCACCGACGTGATCCTCGACCCGGGTGACCTGGAGACCAGCTTCGCGCCCGGCCGGAACTTCGCCAACAAGCTGTGGAACGTGGGCCGGCTGGTGCTCTCCCATCTGGAGCAGCGGCCCCGTCCCCTCGCGGACGGGCCCGGCGCCGTCGCACGGCGCGAGATGGCGCTGGCGGACCGGTGGATCGTGGCCCGCTGTGATGCGGCAGTGCGCGAGGCGACCGCCCACTACGAGGCGCTCCGGCTCAACGAGGCGGCGTTCACGATCTACCACTTCCTCTGGACCGACCTCGCCGACTGGTACCTCGAGCAGGTGAAGCCCCGGCTCTACGGCGACGTCCCGGGGGGCGACGTGGCGCGGGCCGTGCTCTGCCAGGCCTTCGACGCCGCGCTCCGGCTTCTCCACCCGGTGATGCCCTTCATCACCGAGGAGCTCTGGCAGCGCCTCCCGGTCCGCGCCGGAACGCAGTCCATCTCCCGGGCGCCGTGGCCCCGGCCCGACGCCCGGGCCCGGGACGACGCGGCCCTCCGCGACTTCGCCGCGGTGCAGGAGCTCGTGGCCGCCCTCCGCGGCATCCGGGCCGAGTACGCGGTGGCCCCGGGCCAGCCGATCCGCGCCCGCGTGGCGCGACGCCACCCGGCCTTCGACGCCGAGCGCGGCACCATCCTCCGGCTCGCCAAGCTCGCCGAGCTCGGGGTCGGCCCCGCACCGGACGAGCCGGGGGCGCACGCGGTCCTGGCGGACGGCACCGGGGTGTTCGTTCCGCTCGGCGACCTCGTGGACCTGGACCGGGAGCGCCAGCGCCTCGCCGGGGAACGGGAACGGCTCGCGGGCCTCATCACCGGCCAGGAGCGAAAGCTCGCCAACGAGCAGTTCGTGGCGCGGGCGCCGGCGGAGGTGGTCGCGAGGGAACGCGAGAAGCTCGCCGGCTGGCGCACCCAGCGCGAGGAGCTCGACGCCAAGGTGGCGCGCCTGGGGGCGGGGTGATGGTCGGTCGCCGGCGACCCTCGCTCCCCGACCTCCGACTCTGCCTCGCCCTCGCCGTACTCGCCGGCGCCGCTGCGTGCGCCCGGATCGAGCCCCCGCCCGGCGGCCCGCCCGACAACGTCCCGCCCCGGGTCCTCTCCACCCGCCCGGAGTCGCTCGCCGTGCTGCCCGGCTTCGGTGACGCCGTCGAGTTCCGATTCGGCGAGGTGGTGTCGGAGGGCAGCTCGCCGAACGAGGGGCTGGGCACCGGCGACCTCGAGCGCCTGATCCTCCTGTCGCCGGACAGCCAGGTGCCCCGCGTGTCCTGGCACCGGTCCCGGATCGACGTCCGTCCCCGCGAGGGCTGGCGGCCGAACACGGTGTACCGCGTGGAGCTCCTCCCGGGCCTCATCGACCTGCGGCGGAACCGGGCCGACAGCGGCCGCGTGGTGACGTTCACCACGGGGGCGCCGGTCCCGACGGTCGCCATCGCCGGCCGGATCGGCGACTGGACCACCGGCCGCGCCGCCCCCCGGGCCCTGGTGGAGGCGGTCCTCCTGCCCGACAGCCTGCCCTACCGCGCCGTGGCCGACTCGACCGGGCGCTTCCGGATCGCGCCGCTGCCGGCGGGCGACTACCTGCTGCTGGGGGTCGTGGACCAGAACACCGACCGGCGACGGCAGCCCCGGGAGCTGTGGGACAGCGCCCGCGTGGCGGCGGGCGACACCGCGCCGGCCGTGGTGTGGGCCTTCCCGCGCGACTCCGCCGGGCCCCGGATCCAGGGCGTGGCCGCCCGGGACAGCCTGACCGCCACGGTGACCTTCACCCAGTTCCTCGATCCGGCGCAGCGGTTCGATTCCACCGCCGTACGCGTGCTCCAGCTCCCCGATTCGCTGCCGGTGCCGGTGCGCTCCCTCCTGCCCCGCGCCCGGCACGACTCGCTCTACGCCCCGAAGCCCGCGCCGGTCGATACCGCCGTCGCCGATTCCCTCCGCCCGGTGGTCCGCCCCCCGCGGGACTCGGGTCTGGTGCCCGCACCCCGGCGGGCGCTTCCGGCTCCGTCCCGCCAGGGACCGGCGGCGGCGCCCGCGCCCGCGGACGGATTCACTCGCCCGCCGCTCCAGAAGGAACTGGTCCTTCGGCTCGGCGCCCTCCTCGAGCCGGAGCGGAACTACCT
>JAICEH010000025.1 GCA_025924275.1 Gemmatimonadales bacterium
ATCCTTGCGCTGGCCCCCCCGCCGACGGTGGGGGGCGGCCTGCGGCCGCCGCTTTTCCCCACCTCGGGGCCCCTCACCACCCACAAACCCCCCAGCCCCCGCGGCCCGGGGCCCGCCGCGGCCCGGGCGTTGGCGCCGTCACGCCCGTCCTGCTGCCGCAGGAACCCGTGACCCGCGCCCTCGTAGGTCTCCACCTCGAACCGCTTTCCGAGCCGGGTCATCGCCGACTGGGCGCTGGGCACGGTCGCGTTGACGCGGGCGTCGTCCCCCCCGTAGAGCCCGAGCACCGGCGCCCGGATGGCCTCGTACCCCGACTCCGGCGAGCCGCCGTAGTAGACCACGGCGGCGCCGAGCCCGGCCCAGTCGGCCGCGAGCAGGAAGCTCGTGCTCCCGCCCCAGCAGAATCCGACCGCCCCGACCCGACCGTTGGCGGCCGGGCGCTCCGCGGCCCAGAGCCCCACGAGCCGGATGCGGGTGAGCGCCTCCTTCCGGTCCAGGCCGCGCACCAGCTGCGTCGCCTGCTCCTGGGTCACCGCCTCGGTGCCGCCGCCACCCGGGGCCTTCCCCGAGAGGAGGTCGGGGGCGATGGCGATGAAGCCGTCGGCCGCGAGCTGGTCCGCCACTGCGCGCACCCACGCCGACAGGCCGAAGATCTCGTGGATCACCACGACCACCGGTGCCTTGTCCCGGCGCTCGGGGTAGACGATCCAGGCGGTCACGGAATCCCCCGGTGCGACCGCCACCTTCACCCACTCGCCGTGGCGGGGCGAGGCTCCGAGCCGGGCCGCCGCGCCGGCGTTGTCGGCCGGGAGCGCGGGCTGCTGCGCCGCGAGCGCGGCGGGGAGCGCGAGCGCAGCCAGGACTCCCGCCAGGCGGGTCGTCACGAGCCGCCCCCGGTGCCCACGGTGTACATCCGGAACGTGGCGCTCTCCCCGCGCCGCCCGCCGCTGACCTCGAGCTCGTAGGTCTCCTGGACGTGGATGACGACCTCCCAGAGCCCGCCCCCCGTGGGGCCTCGGCCCATCACGAGGTCGCGCACCGTGGGCGGCTGCACGCCGGAGCGGAGCGGCACGAGCCGGAGCTGGACGCCGCCCTCGCTCATCTCGGCCCGATAGGTGCCCGGCGTCATGTCCAGCCGGAGCTTCTCGGCGCTGGGGAAGGTGAAGGTGTGCTCAAAGACGGTGCGCCGCTCGCCGCCCGCCGACATCGGCTCCGGCTGGTCGGACGGGGAGGAGCCCGCGCAGGCGAGCGCGAGCGTCAGGGTCGCGAGGGTGAGGGTCCTCATGGGTGCCTCCTTGGGTACCGGGCTGGTAATGCATTCTCGGGCGGCCCGGCGCAAGCCGCCACCTGCCCGAAGGGGCACTGGTCCCCGGCGGGGGTGACGCCCAACTTGGGGGGCGCGCACACCATCCCCCCAGGAGCCCTCACGATGAGGTCGTGGATCCGTCCCGGCCTGCTGGCCCTGGCCCTCCTCCCGTCCGGCCCCGCGGCCGCGGCCGCGGCCCAGCCCGCGCCGCAGGCCACCGAGGCCCCCGCGGCCACGGCCAGCGACACCGCTGCGCTGGTCGTCCGGAACCGGCGGATCGCCACCTTCCGGGTCGCGATCCAGGGCCGCCCGCCCGCGGCGCGCGCCGCCAGTGCGGCCGAACGCCTCGCCCAGGCGGTGGCGAACCGGCGGCCGGACGACTCGGTGGCGGTACTGCCGCTGGCCGACGGCCGCGTGGCCCTGATCGGCGACAAGCCGATCCTCTATCTCGCCCCCGGCGACGTGGACCCGCTGGCCGAGGGCGGGCTCGACTCGACCGCCGCGGACGCCGGCGCGCGCCTGGCCGAGGTGTGGGAGGCGCTGCTGGAGGAGCGCTCGGCGGCGCGGCTGGTCCGCTCCGTGATCTTCGCCGCCGGCGCCACGCTCGCCTTCCTGGCCCTGCTCGCCCTGCTCCGGCGGGCCACCCGTGGCCTCCGGCGCCGCGTGGAGCACGGCCTGCTGGCCCGGGCCGACGACGTCCGGGTGTCCGGCGTCACGGTGCTCCAGGTGGGAACGCTCCGCATGCTCGCCGCGCGCCTGGCGCTCGCGGCGGGCTGGGCCATCGCGCTCCTGGCCACCTACTCCTGGCTGACGTTCGTCCTGGAGCAGTTCCCCTGGACCCGCCCGGCGGGACAGGCGCTGGGCGGCTTCCTGCTCCGGACGGTGACCCGGATGCTGGCCGCCGTGGCCGGCGCCATCCCGGACCTGCTCGTGGTGGCGATCATCTTCCTCTTCACCCGCGCGCTCGCGCGGCTGGTGCGGGGCTTCTTCCTCGCGGTGGAGGAGGGTCGGGCCGAGGTGCCCTGGCTCCCCGCCGAGATCGCCGAGCCCACCCGCCGGATCGTCGGGGCGCTGCTCTGGATCTTCGCCATCGTCGCGGCCTATCCGTACCTCCCGGGGAGCGAGAGCGACATCTTCAAGGGCCTGTCGGTCCTGGTGGGCCTGATGCTCTCGCTCGGCTCCGGCAGCCTGATCGGACAGGCGATGAGCGGGCTCGCGCTGATGTACTCGCGGGCCCTCCGCGTCGGCGACGTGGTGCGCATCGACGACGCGGAGGGTGTGGTGAAGTCGCTGGGGATGTTCTCCACCAAGCTGACGACGCCCCGGGGCGAGGAGGTCACCATCCCGAACGGCCTGGTGCTCGCCCACAAGACGGTGAACCTCTCGCGGAGCGGCGTCGAGGCCCCGCTCTGCACCTCGGTCACGATCGGCTACGACGCGCCCTGGCGGCAGGTGGAGGCGATGCTGCTGGAGGCTGCGCGGCGCACCCCCGGAGTGGCGGTGAGTCCCCCGCCGGCGGTGCTGATGCGGTCGCTGGGCGACATGGCGATCCTGTACGAGCTCCGGGCCTCGCCGGCCGTGCCGCGCGAACGGGCCGGGGTGCTCAGCGTCCTCCACGGCCACGTGCTCGACATCTTCAACGAGCACGGGGTGCAGATCATGTCGCCGAGCTACGAGGGCGACCCGGAGGCCCCGAAGGTGGTGCCGCGGGAGCGGTGGTTCGCGGCGCCGGCGGCACCGCCCCGCGGCGAGCAGCGGGGATGAGGCGGCTTGCCCGGTTCCTCGGGCTGGCGCTCGGCACCGTGGCCCTCGGCCCGGCGACTGGCGCAGCGCAGGCCGCCGATCCGGCCCGCGTGGCCGCCGAGGTGCGTGCCGCCGACAGCCTCTTCGCGCTGGACGCGGCCGCGCGGGGACTCGAGGGGTGGATGCACTGGATGGCGGAGGACGTGCTGCGGCCGGAGTTCTACGGCCCCGCGACGCAGGGCAAGGCGGCAGTGCGCGCTCGCGATTCGGTGACGGTCTTCGGGCGGCGGGACCACCGGCTCTCCTGGCAGCCGACCGAGAGCGGCGCGTTCGCGGGCGGCCGGGAGGGGTGGACCCGGGGCGCCTGGCAGGTGGTCGACGCGGCCGGCACCACGGTGGCCACCGGCCGCTACGTGACGATCTGGCGCCGGACTCCCGCCGGTTGGCGGGTGCTGATGGACACCGGCGTGTCCGACCCGCCGGCCGGCAGCCCCCTGGATTAGATTCGAGGGGAGACCACCTTCACCCGATCCGGACCATGCCCAAGCGCGAAGACCAGCGGATCGCCAACCTGGCGAAGAAGAACGCCCAGAAGATCGTGCCGCCCAAGCAGGAGAAGGCGCCCCAGTTCGACTCCACCCTCCGGATCCGCTCCGAGGAACTGGACGAGGAGACCCGGCGGAACTTCAAGGACATGAAGCGCCGCGAGTTCTAGGCGAGGACGTCGCGCTCCTCGGGGTGCTGCCCGAACCAGGCGCGGACGTAGGGACAGGTCGGCTCGACCTTCCGCCCCTGGGCGCGGGCCCACGCCACGCCGTGCCGGACCAGCTCGGCCGCCGTCCCCCGGTGCCGGATGGGCGGATCCACCCAGGTGTGATGGAACTCGATGACGCCTCCCGGGAGGACGTCGTAGGCGAGCTCGCCCGAGCCGCCCTCGAGCTGGACGCGGAACTTGCGGGCCTCGGGATCGTGGTCGATGGTCATCCCCAATAATACGCGGCTGGACGGCGGGTCGGCCGGGACGCATTATGGCGGGTCCCGTGCCCGGAGCGATCGTTGCGCCTGTCCCCGCTGGTGCCGTGCGCCGTCCTCCTCCTCGCCGCCCGGGCGGAGCCGCCCCGCCTGCCGGCCGCCCCGCCGGTCGTCCATCCCAACGACAACCTGACGCCGGCCGGCGCGCTGGCAGGCGGCACCCTCGAGCTGCACCTGGTGGCGCAGCCCGCGCGCTGGCAGCCCGAGGCGGACGACGGCCCCGGCATCGTCGTCGCGGCCCTGGGCGAGGAAGGCGGGGCGCCGTCCATCCCGGCGCCGCTGGTCCGCGTCCGCCTCGGCACCCGGATCCGCGCGACCGTCCGGAACGCCCTCCCCGACTCCACGCTGGTGGTGCACGGCCTCTCGCCCGCCGGGGATTCCCTCGTCATTCCCCCGGGCCAGACCCGGGAGACGGGATTCGTCCCCGCCGCGTCCGGCACCTACCTCTACTGGGCCACCCGGGGCACCGAGGGACCCGCGGCCCGCGGTGGAGCCGAGGAGGAGCAGCTGGCCGGCGCGCTGGTGGTGGACCCGCCGGAGGGAGTCGCGCCCGACCGGGTCTGGGTGATCAACATCTGGTCCGACCCCGGTGACACGACGGTGAGCCCCAGGCGGCCGCGGGGCAGCGTGCTGGCGATCAACGGCCGCTCGTGGCCCCACACCGAACGGGTGGAAGCGGCGCTCGGCGACTCGGTGCGTTGGCGCTGGGTGAACGCGAGCCGCCGGCCGCACCCGATGCACCTGCACGGCTTCTACTACCGGATGATGGCACGGGGCGGGGCCCTGGCGGACACGGTGATACCGCCCGGGCAGCAGCGGCTCACCGTCACCGAGGTGATGCGGGCGCGGACCACGATGGCCCTGGCCTTCGCGCCCGACCGGCCGGGGAACTGGCTCTTCCACTGCCACCTCATCTACCACGTCCTGCCGTCCCTCCGGGGCGACATCGCGAGCGCGGCCGGTGCGCCGGAGCCCCACCACGCACCCGGGGACCACATGGCGGGCCTCGTGCTCGGGTTCCACGTGCCGAACACGCGGGGTTGGTCGGGCCCGCCCCGGATCGGGACCCGGACCCTCCGGCTCCTGGCACTCGAGGAGCCCCGCCCGGGATCGCTGCACGGCGTGCGGATGGGGTTCGCCGTGGACTCGGGACGCGGACCGGGCGCCACGGCCCCCGACCCCGCGGCGCCGCTCCTGGTGCTCCACCGCGGCCAGCCGACCGACATCCGGGTGGTGAACCGGCTGGCCGAGCCGACCGCGATCCACTGGCACGGGATCGAGCTGGAGAGCTGGTCGGACGGTGTCGCGGGGTGGAGCGGGTCGGGCCTCACGGTGGCGCCGATGATCGCGCCGGGCGACTCCTTCACCGCGCGACTCACCCTGCCGCGGACCGGAACTTTCATCTATCATACCCACTTCAACGACGACCGGCAGCTCCTGGCGGGGATGTACGGGCCGATCGTGGTGCTGCCGCCCCGCGCCCGGTTCGACCCCGCCACCGACCACGTCTTCGTGGCCGGGATCGAGGCCGCGGCCGACGGGCGGGAGGCGCTGCTGGTGAACGGGTCGCGGGCCGGCGGGACGCTCCGGTTCCGCGCCGGCCGGGCGCACCGGCTGCGGTTCATCAACATCACGCCGGCCCATTTCGTCCGCATCACCTGGGCGCGCGACACCACGCCGCTCGAGTGGCGCCCGGCCGCGAAGGACGGCGCCGACCTGCCCGCGGGCCAGACGGCACTCCGGCCCGGCCGGACCGTCCTCGGGCTCGGGCAGGCGGAGGACTACCTCGTCACCCCCGCGCCGGGCACCTACCGCCTGCTCCTCCAGCGCGCGGCCCGGCGGGAGCCCGAGGCGATCTACACCGTGGAGGTCCGATGAGCGAGCCCGCCGCCCCGCGCCCCGGCGCCATCCTCTGGACCGACCTCACCGTGCCCGATGCGGAGCGCATCCGGGACTTCTACGAGGCCGTGGTGGGCTGGAGCCCGACGGCGGTGGAGATGGGCGGCTACGCTGACTGGTCGATGGAGACCGACGACGGCACGGCGGTGGCGGGCGTGTGTCACGCACGCGGGGTGAACGCCGACATTCCGCCGGTGTGGCTGGTGTACGTGGCGGTGGCGGACCTCGACGCGAGCGTCAAGCGCACGGAGGCGGGCGGCGGCGCGGTGCTGGTGGGCCCCCGGCACATGGGCGCGCACGGGCGCTATGCCGTGATCCGCGACCCCGCCGGCGCGGTGCTCGCCCTGATCGAGCCGGCGCGGTGAGCCGGCTTCGCGGGCCCGCCTGGCTCGACCGGCTCGACCGGGTCATCACCCGGTGGATGGCGCGGCACGCCATCACGCTGATCCGGGTCGGGCTGGGCGTCGTCTTCCTCTGGTTCGGGGCCATCAAGTTCGTGCCGGGCTGGAGTCCCGCCGAGGGACTCGCGGCCGCCACGGTCTTCCGCCTCACCGGCGGGGCGGTGCCGGCCGCCGTGAGCCTTCCGGTGCTCGCGGCGTGGGAGACGCTGATCGGGGTCGGGCTCCTCACCGGCCGGTTCCTCCGGCTCACCCTGCTCCTCCTCTTCCTCCAGATGCCCGGCACGCTGATGCCGCTCTTCCTCTTCCCGGCGGAGACCTTCACCCGGGTCCCCGTCGCCCCGACCCTCGAGGGCCAGTACATCATCAAGAACCTGGTGCTGGTGGCGGCCGCGTTCGCGGTGGGCGCGACGGTCCGGGGCGGGAAGCTGGTGGCGGAGCCGCGGCCGTGATGCGGGGCGACCGCTTCCTCGTCGCCCTGCTCGCGGTCTGGGCGATCGCCCTGGTGGCCTCGGGCCTCCGGCCGTTCGACCGCGGCACCTGGTGGCTCGAGGTCTTCCCGGTGCTCATCGCCGCCCCGCTGCTCTGGTTCACCCGGCGGCGCTTCCCGCTCACGCCCCTGGCCTACGGGCTGATCCTGGTGCACGGCCTCATCCTGATGCTCGGGGGCGCCTACACCTACGCCCGGGTCCCGCCGGGCGAATGGGTGTCGGACCTGTTCGGCTGGGAGCGGAACCACTACGACCGGCTGGGCCACTTCGCCCAGGGGTTCGTGCCGGCCATCATCGCGCGCGAGCTCCTGCTGCGCACCTCGCCGCTCCGGCCGGGGAAGTGGCTCTTCACCCTGGTCGCGGGAGTCTGCCTCGCGATCAGCGCCTGCTACGAGTTCATCGAGTGGTGGGCCGCGCTCGCCTTCGGCGGGGGTGCCACCGAGTTCCTCGGCACGCAGGGGGATCCCTGGGACACCCAGTGGGACATGTTCCTCGCCCTCCTCGGCGCCCTCAGCGCGCAGCTCCTGCTGGCGAAGGCGCACGACCGGCAGCTCGAGGAGCTGGAAGAGCTGAGCCGGTGAATGGGGGGCGGGGAGCGGGGAGCAGGGAGGGGGGGAGGGCCCGACCGCCCGTCCGACATTCCGCCCGTCCGACCGTCCGACCGTCCGACCGTCCGACCTCGCCCCTCGCCTACGCCTGGGCCTCCCCCACCTCCCTCCTCGGAATGCTGCTCGCGCTGCTCGCCCTGCCCGGCGGGCGGTGGCGCCGGGTGGATGGGGTGATCGAGGCCTCCGGCGGCTGGCTGCCGCGCCTGCTCCGGCTGGTCCCGGTGGGCGGTGGCGCCGCCGCGATGACCCTCGGGCACGTGGTGCTGGGCCGGGACGAGGCGGCGCTCGCGGGCACCCGGGCGCACGAACGGGTCCACGTGCGGCAGGCGGAGCGATGGGGTCCGCTCTTCGTGCCGGCCTACCTGCTCATCGCGGCGTGGCTCGTCGTCCGACGGAAGCACCCGTACCTCGACCATCCGTTCGAGGTGGAGGCCCGGGAGGGGGAGCGGGGAGCGGGGAGCGGGGAGCGGGCCGCCCCTCCGCCCCACCCCGGTTCGGGGTAGATTCCGGGGCAGAGAACCGCGGCCTCCAGGAGCGACCCGATGTCCCTTCCCGCCAAGCTCGTCCTCGTCTTCTCCGCCACCGCCGCCGCGGCGGGCCTCGCTCTCGCGGCCGGGCGCGTGCCCACGGCGGCCACCGCGGCCACCGTGGCCGAGCCGCCCCCGGAGATCACCGTCTACCGGAGCCCTGCCTGCGGCTGCTGCAAGGCGTGGGCGACCCACCTCGAGCAGAACGGCTTCACGGTGAAGCAGGTGGAGCTCGAGGACCTCTCCGAGATCAAGGCGCAGGCCGGCATCACCCAGCGCCTCGCGTCGTGCCACACCGCGCTCATCGGGCGCTACGCGATCGAGGGCCACGTTCCCGCCGCCGACATCAAGCGCCTGATGGCCGAGAAGCCGGCCGTGGCCGGCCTCACCGCGCCGGGAATGCCGCAGGGTTCCCCCGGGATGGAGGGCAGCCGCAAGGACCCCTACGACGTCCTCGCCTTCACCCGGGACGGAAAGACCACCGTGTGGGCGAGCCACTGATCGCGGAGAAGGTCCACGAGTTCTCCGCCCCGGGAATCACCGTCCAGTTCCGCCCCGGGCGCTGCATCCACTCGGCGGAATGCGTGCGCGGGCTGCCGGTGGTGTTCCAGCCGGGCGACCGGCCCTGGGTGCACCCCGACCGCGCCCCGGCGGACGCCGTGGCCCAGGTGATCCACCGCTGCCCCACCGGCGCCCTCACGTACGAGCGCACCGACGGCGGGACGGCCGAGCCGATCCCCGCCCGCAACACGGCGGTGCTCGCGCCCGACGGGCCGATCTACCTTCGGGGGCGGATCCAGGTGGTCACGATGGGCGGCGACGTGGCCCTCGAGGGGAACCGGATGGCGCTCTGCCGGTGCGGGGCCTCCCGGCGGAAGCCGCTCTGCGACGGCTCCCACCGGAAGGTCGGCTTCCGCGACCCGGGCGAGCTGCCCTACGTCGAGACGCCGGTGGCCGAAGCGGGCCAGGTGCTGCAGGTGGTGATGAGCCCGAGGGGGCCGCTGATGTTCCGCGGCCCCGTGACGGTCGTGAGCGGGTCAGGCGTGGCGCGCACCGAGGGAGGCAGCCGGGCCTTCTGCCGCTGCGGCGGCTCCTCCAACAAGCCCTACTGCGACGGCACCCACGGCCGGATCGGGTTCACCGGCTAGTCGTCCGTCGGCGGGGCCTGGCTGAGCGGGCCCATCCCGAGGCCGGAGATCAGCCCCGCGTCGTCGATCACGAACCGGAGCAGGAGGGGTTCCCCGAAGTCGGAGAACCTGGCCGTCCGCCAGTACTGCGGGCGGCCGTTCCGCATCCGGAAGCGCTCCTCGATCACTTCCGTCTCGGTGCCGGCCCGCATCGCGAACTGGTCGGCGCGCTGCCGCCACCAGTCCGCCGTGCCGATGTTCTCGCGGAAGCCCTGCGCGGTGTGCGCCCACAGACTGTCCACCTCCGCCGCATAGAACCAGGCGACGTACTTCCGGGCGAGCCCGAGCGAATCGGGCCGGGCGGCGGCCGGCGCATCCTGCGCCGCCGCGGTCGCGAACGGGACGGCGAGTGCTGCCGCGAGAACCAACGGACGAAGGCGCATCGGGCGCTCCTGTCGGGGATGGACGCCGTACGCAGGCCGGGGCCGCCCGGTTTCAGCCTGCAACACTCCCCTCGCCGGCCCGACTCAGCGACCCCGGCCGGCCACCTGTTCCGGGGGCGCGTTGTGGAAGGTGAGCCAGCGTGCCGCCTGGTAGATCGCCCCGGTGAGCTCGCGCATCCGTGCCGCCTCCTCGGGGTGCTCGGCGGTCAGGTCCCGGAGCGGATCCGGCTCGTCGAGGCCGTGGAGTGTCGCCTCCGAGCCGTCGGCCCGCATCCGGAACCAGAGCCGGTCGCAGAGGAGCCCGATGGTCGGCTCGCCCCCGTGCCGGATGGTGAAGGCGCAGGGGGAACGGGCCGGATCGAACAGGTCCCGGCCCAGCGTGGTGTTGACGTAGGGCACGCCCGCGGCACTCGCCACGGTGGGCAGCAGGTCGAGCTCGCTCGCCACGGTCGAATCGGTCCGTGGCGGTCCCAGCAGCGCCGGGGCGTGGAGCACCAGCGGCACGTGCAGCTTGGTGACCTCGAGCTGCCGTTCGGCGGGCGTCAGGTGCTCGGCGCCCCGCGGGCCCAGGCCGTGGTCGCCGAAGAAGACGAAGATCGTGTTGGCGTACCAGGGTTCGCGCCGGGCCAGGGTCATCAGCCGCCCGACCGTGTGGTCGAGGTAGCGGAAGGCGTTGTACTCCGCCGCCGAGGCGAACCCGAAGCGCTGGACCTCGGCGTCGGTCCGGGCCACGCTCCGGAAGTCCGACTCGCCCCGGGGAATGGTGTAGGGCCGGTGGCTCCCGGAGGTCTTGATGACGGCGAGGAACGGGCGGGGCCGGGGCCCCCGGAGGGCGGCGTGCGCCTCCTCGACCAGCCGGAGGTCGGAGATGCCCCAGACGTTGACCCGGGGCGCGTCGTGGTCGCCCTCCTCGTGAAGGACGAGGCCGGGCACGTTGTTCACCAGCATGCCCCGGATGTTGCCCCAGTTGGCGCTCCCGCCCATGAAGAAGAACTTGTCGTAGCCCTCGAAGGCGGTGAGGATGGTCTGCTGCCGCACCGCCAGCGGGTTCCGGGACGAGGTCCGGACCCGCTCGACGTCGGGCAGGCCGGTGAGTGCGGCGAAGACCGAGCGTGCGGTGCCGGCGTGCGGCGTGTGGAAGCGGGTGAAGACCAGCGACTCGCTGGCCAGCGCGTCGAAGTGCGGCGTCGGGTCGAGCGGGTTGCCGAAGTACCCGGTCTTGAAGGTGGCGAACGACTCCAGGATGACCAGCACCACGTTGGGCGGCACCGGGCGGGAGAAGGCGGGCGTGCCCGGCCGCCGGAGCGTGAGCGAGCCCGAGGCCGGGGCGCCGACGTACGCCGCCACGAGGGGCCAGCCGGCGCGGGCGGCCGCCTCGTCGTAGCCCCGCGCCCGGTTCTTCCAGGTGGCGCCGAAGTAGAGCACCGGGTTCACGGCGAGCGCCGAGGCGAACGGGCTGGTGCTGAAGTAGGCATCCGCCCACCGGAGCGGGTACCACTGCAGCTTGCCCCAGAGCCCCGCGGCGACGACCACCGCGGCCGCCGCCCCGGCCAGGAGCCGGCGCCGCCGGCTCACCGGGGCCAGGGCCGCCGCGCGCTCGAGCCCGCGGGCCGCGGCCCAGCCCGCGAGCGCGCCCGCGGCCGCGATGCCGCCGAGCACCAGCGGCACCGAGTAGGTCTCCCGGATCATCCCCGCCGAGATGGAGGGCTCGTAGAGGAACCGGAGGATCGTGGCGTCCAGCCGGAGCTCGAGGTAGGCGTAGTGGCCGAAGTCGAAGGCGTAGAAGACGAGCACGATCGCCGCCGCGGCCGCCAGGTAGCCGGCCCAGCACCGCCGGAGGGTGGGGGAACGGAAGGGGCTCAGCCAGGGCAGGGCGCCGAGGAGGAACAGCGGCAGGTGCACCAGCAGCGCGAGCCGCAGGTCGAACTTGGCGCCGACGCGGAAGGCCTCGGCGACGAGCCCCAGGGTGACCGGCTCCGACCGGTCACGGAAGACGAGGAAGAACCCCAGGCGGAGGAGCGCCATCGCCGCCACGGCGGCGAGGACGCTGGCGAGGATGAAGCGGAGCAGGCGCGGCATCGGGCTACTCGTCCAGCAGGGCGATCCGGCGCGCGTGACGCCCGCCGTCGAACGGGGTGGCGAACCAGGCCTCCAGGATCCGCTCGACGGTGGACCAGTCGAGCAGCCGCTCGCCCAGGGCGAGGACATTCGCGTCGTTGTGCGCCCGGCTCAGCCGCGCGGACTCGGCGCTCCAGCAGAGGGCGCAGCGGACCCCGCGCACCCGGTTGGCGGCCATCGCCTCGCCGTTCCCCGAGCCGCCCAGCACGATCCCCCGGTCGGCGTCGCCCCGGGCCACCGCCTCGGCCACCGGCCGGACGAACCGGGGGTAGTCCACCGGCGCCGTGTCCCCGGTGCCGAAGTCGGTGACCGCGTGGCCCCGCGCCTCGAGCCACCGGGCCACGCGCGCCTTGTACCCGACCCCGGCGTGATCGGCCCCGAGCGCCACCTTCACCCCGCCACCGGCCGGGGCGTGGCGAAGTTGGTGGAGGCGTCGTTGGCGACCGCGATGGGCGCCTCGAGGCAGGCGTCGGGGATCGCGAACCCGTCCACCAGGGCCCGGGCCACCGGGCGGAGCTCCGCGCAGAGCCGGTTCACCAGGGCGCGGATGGCGCGCGCCTTGGGCGGGGCCACGTACCCGGCCTCGAGGAACCAGCGGAGGTCGGCCTCGAGGCGGGAGAGGGCGAAGAGGCTCCGCACCCGGTCGAGCGCCTCGCGCTCGGGCCCGGCGGGAACCGCCTCCACCGCCTCGGCGAAGCGCTGCGCCACCACCGACTCCACGTGCGCCAGCGCCAGCGCGACCAGGTGGTCCTGCACCGCGTTCAGTGCCGCGAACCCGTCCGCGCCCTCCATCCGCCCGCGGAGCCGGCGGGCCACGCTGGCGGTGAGCCGGGCCTCGCGATAGCGGAACGCGGCGAGCTGGAAGTCGGCGCCGAGCAGGTGGTCCGGGTCGGTGAGCCGGGTGGTGACCGGGTTCACCTCGGCGAGCTCGGTGGCGGCCCGCCGCGCCACGTACCCGGCGAGACGAAGCACCCGCTGGCGGCCGAACTGGGAACGGAAGCCGGTGAGCACGTCCTTCGCCACCAGCTGGAGGAGGACGGTGTTGTCGCCCTCGAAGGTGGTGAAGACGTCGGTGTCCGCCCGGAGCGCGCCGATCGCGTTGGCCCAGCGGTAGCCCTCGCCGCCGCAGGCCTCGCGGCAGACCTGGAGCCCGTCCGCGGCGAAGCGGGTGGCCCAGGCCTTGAGCCCCGCGGCGAGCGCCTCGACCTCGCGCGCGTCGGCGTCGCTCATCGCGACGTAGCGCCGGGTGAGCCAGCCCGTCGCGACATCGAGGGCGTACGCGGTGGCCACCGCCGGGAGGAGCTTCCGCTGGTGCGCCAGGTGGTCGAGGATCGGCACCTCGACTTGGCCGGGGCCGAACTGGCGGCGGCCGAGGCCGTAGCGCACCGCGATGGCGAGCCCCTTCTTCGCCGCGGTCACCGCCGACCCCGCCACGCTCACGCGGCCGCCCACCAGGGTGCCGATCATGGTGAAGAAGCGCCGGCCCGGGCTCGCGATCGGGCTGGCGTACGCGCCCTCGGCCGAGACCGACGCGAAGCGGTCGAGCAGCGCCTCCCGCGGCACGAAGACGTGATCGAAGCGGAGCTGCCCGTTGTCCACGCCGTTCAGGCCGACCTTGGCGCCGCTGTCGGCGGCGGCCACGCCGGGAAGCAGCGCCCCCGCCGCGTCGCGCAGCGGCACGACCAGCGCGTGCACCCCGTGGCGCTCGCCGCCCACCTCCAGCTGCGCGAAGACGGTGGCCATCCGGCCGTGGAGGGCGGCGTTGCCGATCCACTCCTTCCGGGCCGACGGGCCCGGGGTGTGGACCACGAAGCCGCCGCGCGCCGGGTCCCAGCGGGCCACCGTCTCCACGTCGCGGACGTTCGAGCCGTGCCCCAGCTCGGTCATCGCGAAGCACCCGGGCAGCTCGAGCGAGGCGATCCCCGGGAGGAGGGCGGCGTGGTGGTGCGCCGTGCCGAGCCGGTGGACGCTCCCGCCCCAGAGCCCGAACTGGACCCCGAACTTGACCAGCACGGAGAGGTCGCCGATCGCGAGGGTCTCGAAGACGCTGATGAAGCCGCCCAGGTCGCCCGGCCCGTACGGGGCGGGGAACCCCAGGGCGCCGAGGCCCAGGTCGGCCAGCGCGCGGGTCCGGCCCAGCACCCACTCGCGGTAGTCGGCCTGCGACAGGTCGGGCGGGGTGCGCCATTCCGCCCCGGCGAGCAGCTCGCGGACCCGGCGGCGATGGGGCGCCCGCTCACCGTCGAGGAAGTCCGCGAATCGGGCGGCGGAGACGGATGGAGCCGGCTCGGGCGGCGCGGGCGGCGGGGCGGGTGGCGCCACCTCGAGCTCCGCCAGTGCGGCGGGGAGGTCGAGCCCCAGCTCGGCCCAGAGCTGGTCGAGGGCCGCCCGCGCCTCGGGCGTGGTCCAGGCGCTCCGCTGGCCCTCCGCCGCCCGGAGCTCGAGCTCGAGTCCCAGTGCGCTCAGCGAGCCCCGCGCTCGGCGAGCG
>JAICEH010000026.1 GCA_025924275.1 Gemmatimonadales bacterium
AATCCCGACGCGGCCAAGGCGCGCGCCATCCGGGACTTCCTCCGCTGGATGGTGGGCGGGGAGGCGCAGGGCGTGGCGCAGGAGCTCCGGTACGCCCCGCTCCCCAGCCGGGTGGCGGAGCTCGTCTCGGCCCGCATCGGCACCCTCACGAGCAACGGCGCCGCGATTCCCGCGGAGTGACGCCCGGGCGGCCCGTCCCTCCGGGGGCGGGCCGCCGTCCTGTCCCCCCTTCGGTCACGATCCGGTGAACCTGGAGTACCGGGAGAATCACGTGCAGACGACCCTCCGCCAGTCGCTCACGATGGCCATCGCCGCCGCCTTCCTCGCCCCGCTGGCGCTCCGGGCGCAGGAGAAGCCGGCCTACCCGACGTTCAAGCTGGGCGGCCGGATGCAGCTCCAGGGCTACGCCTTCGATGACGACGACCTCGCCGGCACCGAGGGCGGGGCGTCGGGCCCGTCGTCGAACTTCGTGATCCGGCGCGCCCGCTTCGAGGTGCTGGCGCGGGTGAGCGACCGGGTGTCCTTCGTCGTCCAGCCCTCCTACGAGGCCCCGCGGAACCGCGTGCGCCTGCGCGACGCCTTCATCGACCTGCAGCTCACCCCGGCGGACGCGGCGACGTCGCTGGTCCTCCGGGCGGGGCAGGAGAAGCGTCCCTTCGGCCGCTACGAGCTGCTCTCGTCCAACAACCTGCCCTCGATCGAGCGGGGCGCCGGGCCCGGGCTCGCCTCCGGCAGCGCCACGCACAACCTATTCGAGCTGAACGGCTTCCTCTCGCACGACGTGGGCGTCGCCGCCCACGCCACGCTGCCGCTCGACGGCCAGCGCGCGCTCCGCCTCCACGGGGGGCTGTACAACGGCCAGGGGGAGAGCTTCGGCGACATCAACGAGGCCAAGACCTGGGGCGTCCGGGCCACGGTGGACGTGCTGGGCCGCCTGAGCCTCGGCGCGTCGTACGCGGACCACGAGACGGCCCAGCTCGAGAATCCCGACGTCCCCAACGGCCCGGTGGGCCCGACAGTCCGCAACCAGGCCGTGGGGCTCGACCTGATGTACGGCGCCCCGGGCCAGCCCGGGCTCCTGGTGATCGCCGACTGGATGTCGGGCGAGGACACGACGGCCGCGCGGAAGCCGATCCGCGGCGCCCAGGTGGTGGCGGGGTGGCACTTCCGCCTGACCCGCCCCCGGGCCATGCTCTACGCGATCGAGCCGGTGGCCCGCGCCGACTGGGCCACCGCCGACGCCGACGACCCCGACCGCGACGTGACCCTCCTCACCGCGGGCGTGGGGCTCTACTTCACGCCGCGGACCCACTGGCGGGTAGTCTACGAGCGCCAGCATCCCGCGGACGACGCCCGGCAGACCGTGGCAGGCGTGCGCACGATGATCTCCACCAGCTTCTGAGGCCTCGCGGGCGCCGTGACTCCGCCGTTACCCCCGGGTGACGGAACGGGGTGGGCGCCCGGATAGACTCCCGCGGCCATGGCAACGTCCACCCTGCCCGAGCGCGCCCCGGCGCCGGCGCCCGCGCTCCCGCTCCAGCAGCGGCACGTGGGCGACCGGGTGTTCCGGCTCCTGCTTACGCTGGCGGCGGTCGCGGTCCCGGTGCTGCTCGCCTTCCTGGTGCTCGAGCTCTGGCTCGGCTCCCGGGCCGCGATCGAGCGGTTCGGGTTCGACTTCGTCACCAGCAGCACGTGGGACCCGGTGGCGGAGCGGTTCGGCGCCCTCCCGCTCGTGGTGGGGACGCTGGTCTCCTCCTTCCTCGCGCTGCTCATCGCCGTGCCGCTCTCGCTCGGCGTGGCCATCTTCCTCACCGAGTTCGCCCCCGGCTGGCTCCGCCAGCCGGTGGCGTTCCTGATCGAGCTCCTCGCGGCCATCCCCAGCGTGGTCTACGGGCTCTGGGGCATCTTCGTCCTGGTCCCCTTCCTCCTGCGCTGGGTGTTCCCCGTGCTGCAGGACTGGCTCGGCTTCCTCCCGTTCTTCCAGGGCACGATCTACGGCCCCTCGATGTTCTCGGCCAGCGTGATCCTCGCGATCATGGTGATGCCCTACGTGATGAGCGTGTCGCGCGAGGTGCTGCTGGCGGTACCGCCCAGCCAGCGGGAGGCGGCGCTGGCGCTCGGGGCCACCCGCTGGGAGGCGGTGATGACGGCGGTGGTGCCCTATGCCCGCTCGGGGATCGTCGGGGCGGTGATCCTGGGGCTGGGCCGGGCGCTGGGCGAGACGATGGCGGTCACGATGCTGATCGGGAACCGGCACGACATCTCCGCCTCGCTGTTCGCCCCCGGGTACACGATGGCCGCGGCCATCGCCAACGAGTTCGCCGAGGCGGTGGCCGACATCCACCTCGCGGCCCTGTCCTACGTGGCCCTGCTCCTCTTCCTCGTCACCGTGGTGGTGAACGCCCTGGCCCGGCTCCTCATCTGGCGGGTGGCCCGCGGGGTCGAGGGCGGGAGGGGCGCGTGAACCGGCGGATCTGGCGGCGGACGCGGAGCGGCCTGATGGTGGGCCTGGTGGGGCTCGCCGTGGTGCTGGCGCTGGTGCCGCTCGGGCTCATCCTGGGCCACCTCCTGGTGAAGGGCGCAGGCAGCCTCGACTGGGCGTTCTTCACCCGGGGGCCGGCGCCGACCGGGGTCGAGGGCGGCGGGGTGGTCCACGCGATCGTCGGGACCCTCATCATCGTGGGCGTGGCGTCGCTGATGGGCCTGCCGGTGGGCATCGCGGCGGGGATCTACTGCGCGGAGTACCCGGGCACGCGGCTCGCCACCGCCACCCGGTTCGTGGCCGACGTGATGAACGGCACCCCGAGCATCGTGGTGGGCGTCTTCGCCTGGACCTGGATCGTCGCGCCGCAGAAGCACTTCAGCGCCTTCGCCGGCTCGGTGGCGCTCGCGTTCCTGATGGTCCCGATGGTGCTCCGGACCACCGAGGAGATGATCAAGCTGGTGCCCCACTCGCTCCGGGAGGCGGCGCTGGCGCTGGGCTACCCGCGGTGGCGCACCAGCCTCGCGGTCGTGGTGCGGACGACCCTCCCGGGGATCGTGACCGGCAGCCTGCTCGCGGTGGCACGGATCGCCGGGGAGACCGCTCCCCTGCTCTTCACCGCGCTGGGCAGCCAGTTCCTCTCGACCCGCATCGACCAGCCGATGGCGGCCCTCCCGCTGGTGGTGTTCAACTACGCCATCGGCCCGTTCGAGGAGTGGCACCGCCTGGCCTGGGCCACGGCGCTGGTCCTCATCCTGGTCGTCCTGGTCCTGAGCGTGGCGGCCCGCATCGCCACCCGCGGCCGGTTCACCCTCCGTGGATGACGCCGTGACCGCCGTCGCCCCCGCGTTCCGGATCCCGCCGGCCACGACCCCGGCCACGCCGTCCCGGACCGTGCTCGAGACCGAGCGCCTCACGGCGATGTACGGGAAGGTCACTGCGCTCGCCAACGTCTCGCTCCGGTTCGACGCCAACCGGGTGCACGCGCTCATCGGGCCGTCGGGCTGCGGCAAGTCCACCTTCCTCCGCACCCTCAACCGGATGCACGAGCTGGCGGAGGGCGGCTGGATCACGGGGCGGGTCCTGCTGGACGGCGAGGACGTGTACGCCCCGCGGGTGAACCCGATGCAGCTCCGCAAGCGGGTGGGGATGGTGTTCCAGAAGCCCACGCCGTTCCCGACGATGTCCATCTACGACAACGTGGCGGCCGGGCTCCGGGTGGACCGCGGCCGGGCCGCCCGGGTGGGCCTGGACGAGACGGTGGAGCGCGCGCTCCGGAGTGCCGCCCTCTGGGACGAGGTGAAGGACCGGCTCCGCACCAGCGCGCTCGGGCTCTCGGGCGGCCAGCAGCAGCGGCTCTGCATCGCCCGGACGATCGCGCCCCGGCCGGAGGTGATCCTGCTGGACGAGCCCACCGCGAGCCTGGACCCGCTCGGCACGCAGCGGATCGAGGAGCTGCTCTTCCGGCTCAAGGAGGCGTTCACCATCGTCATCGTGACCCACAACCTGCAGCAGGCGGCCCGGGTGTCGGACACGACGACGTTCTTCTACCTGGGCCAGATGGTCGAGACCGGTCCCACGCGGCAGATCTACACCGCGCCCACCGAGGCGCGGACCGAGGCCTACATCACGGGACGGTTCGGGTGAACGGGGAGGGCGCCCTGGCGGCCCGCCGCCCGCTCCCGGCCCCGGATCCGACCCGGCCGACCCTCGCCCCGCGGCCGGCGGCGGCGGCGGCCCCCGCCGGTCCCGCGCTCGAGGCGGTCGACTTCCACTTCGCCTACGGCCCGGGGGACTGGACCCTCGCCGGCATCACGCTCGCGGTGCCGCCCCGCGCGGTCACGGCGATCATCGGCCCGTCGGGCTGCGGGAAGAGCACGTTCCTCCGGGCGGTGAACCGGATGCACGACCTGATGCCGGGCACGCGGCACGCGGGCGAGCTCCGGGTGGCGGGCCGCCCGGTCTACGCCCCGGGCACCGACGTGGTGGCGCTTCGGCAGCGGGTCGGGATGGTGTTCCAGCGGCCGAACCCGTTTCCCAAGTCGGTCTACGACAACGTGGCCTACGGACCGCGGCTCAACCGGCTGGTGGACACCCGGGACCTTCCCGACCTGGTGGAGCGCTGCCTCCGGCAGGCGGCCCTCTGGGACGAGGTGAAGGACCGCCTCGACGCGCCGGCGACCGGCCTCTCCGGGGGCCAGCAGCAGCGGCTCTGCATCGCGCGGGCGCTGGGCAACCAGCCCGACCTGCTGCTGATGGACGAGCCCTGCTCGGCCCTCGACCCGATCGCCACGCAGCGGGTGGAGGAGCTTATCTTCGAGCTCAAGCAGGACTACACGATCGTGATCGTCACGCACAACATGCAGCAGGCCGCGCGGGTCTCGAGCCGCACGGCGTTCTTCGACCTCGGGCGGCTGGTGGAGTACGACGAGACCGGGCGGATCTTCACCAACCCGGCCCACGAGCGGACCGAGGCCTACATCACCGGGAGATTCGGATGAGCGGGGACACGCACCGGCACTTCCACGACGAGTTGAGCCAGGTCAAGGTCCGCCTGCTGACGATGTCGGGCGAGGCCGAGGCCGCGCTGGGCCTCGCGGTCGAGGCGGTGCTCGAGCGGGATCGCGCGAAGGCCCGCCGGGTGATCGAGGGCGATGGCGTGATCGACACGATGGAGGTGGAGATCGAGGAGATGTGCATCAACCTCCTCGCGCTCCAGCAGCCCATGGCGCGGGACCTCCGGATGCTCACCTCGGCGCTCAAGATCGCGAGCGACCTGGAGCGGGTGGGCGACCACGCGGTCAACATCGCCCAGTCGGCCGAGCGGCTCCTCGACTCGCGGCCCATCACGCCGGAGCCGGAGCTGGTGGTGATGGCCCGGCTCAGCCGCGAGATGCTCTCCGACGCGCTGGAGGCCTTCATCCGGGGCGACGCCGTCGCCGGGCGCGACGTGTGCCGCCGGGACGACAAGGTGGACGCGCTCCACCGCTCGATGTTCCGCATCCTCCTCACCCACATGATGGAGGACCCGCACATCATCGGCGCCGGGATGGAGCTCTTCCTGGTGAGCCGGAACCTCGAGCGGGTGGCCGACCTCGCCACCAACATCGGCGAGGACGTGGTCTTCCTGGTCGAGGGCAAGTCGATCAAGCACCAGGCGGAGGTGCAGACCCCCGCCTCGGCGGCCGTGCCCGAGTGACCCAGGCCGAGGCGCCGGGACGCGAGCGGCTGGCCGCGCTCGACGTCGGGTCGAACTCGATCCGGCTCCTGGTGGCCGAGTGGGACCCGCAGGGCGGCCTCGCCGTCATCGACGAGGTCCGGGAGCACCCGCGGCTGGCCGCCGGCGTGGCGGCCAACGGGCGGCTCGCCCCGGAGGCGATGGAGGCCGCGATGGCCGCCCTCCGCCGGATGCACGAGGTCTGCCAGCGGCGCGGCGCCCGGCGCATCGCCGCCGTGGCCACGTCCGCGGTGCGCGAGGCGGAAAACGGCGCCGAATTCGTCCACCGGGTGCAGGCCGAGCTCGGGATCCCGCTCCGCATCATCGACGGCCAGACCGAGGCCCAGCTCTCCTACAAGTCGGTCGCCCACCACTTCCGCCTGCAGGGCGAGCGCACGCTCATCGTGGACATCGGCGGCGGCAGCCTGGAGCTGATCGGCGCGGTGGACGGCGTGATCGAGCTGAGCCTCTCCCTCCCCCTCGGCGCCGTCCGGCTGACCGAGGCGAGCCTCCCGGGCGAGCGGGCCGCGTGGAAGGAGGTCCAGGACCTCCGGCGCGCCGTGCGGAAGAAGCTCCGCAAGGCCTTCGACCCGACGGGCTGGAACGCCGCGGCCGTGATCGGCTCCGGCGGGACCTTCACCAACCTCGGCCGGATGGCGATCGCGCGGCGCGGCCTCCCGATCCCCGACGCGGTGCACGGCACCGCCGTCGTCACGGGGGAGGTCGAGGCGCTGCTGGAGTGGCTCACCACCAAGTCGCCCGCCGAGCGCGCGGCCGTGCCGGGCCTCTCCCCCTACCGCGCCGACATCATCCTCGCCGGCCTCGCCGTGACGGCCGAGCTGCTGGCGCTGGTCAACGCGCGCAAGGTGACGGTGAGCGCCTTCGGGATCCGCGAGGGCCTCCTGCTCGAGATGGCCGGCGCGGGCGATGCCGCCGAGCCCCAGGATCCGCTCCGGCTCATCCGGGAGTTCGCCGAGCGCTGCCAGACCGACCGGCGCCACGTGGAGCAGGTCCGGGTGCTGGCGCTGCAGCTGCTCGACCAGCTCGGCCCCGCCCTGGGCGCGGAGCCGGAGGACCGCGCCCTGCTCGAGGCGGCGGGGCTGCTGCACGACGTCGGCCAGCTGGTGAGCTACCGCCGGCACCACCGGCACAGCTACCAGCTGATCATGAACGCGGAACGGCTCAACCTCTCGGCGCGGGACCGGGTCGTCGTGGCCCTGGTCAGCCGCTACCACCGGAAGCGCGGGCCCACCCGCAAGCACCAGGAGTTCGCCGACCTCCCGGCGGAGGACCAGGCCGTGGTGCGGCGGCTGGCGGCCCTCCTCCGGGTGGCCGACGGGCTCGACCGCGGCCACACCGCCATCGTGGAGCGGATCCAGGTGGAGCTGGCGGAGGACCGCTGCACCCTGCGGGTGGCGCCGCGCTACGTGGACGCCGACCTCTCGCTCGAGGTATGGGGCGCGGACCGCAAGAAGGACGTGCTGGAGAAGGCGCTCGGCCGCGAGGTGGTGATCCTGCAGGGCGGTTGAGGGCGGCCGGCGTCGTCAGGCGCCGTACGGCACCCAGATGTTCTTCACCTGGCAGGCCTCGCGCAGGAACTCGGGACCGGCGCCGCGGGCGGGGTCGAACCAGTCCCGCGCCTGCCCGTGGCTCACCCAGGTGCGCTTCATGTTCCCGGCCGAGGCGCGCTCGACCAGCCCGCTCCCCTCGCGCGACCCGAAGTACCAGATCCCGGCCACGTCGTCGTGGGCGGCGAGCACCTCGGCCAGCTCGTCCCTCGGCCCGGTGACGATGTTGAGCGCCCCGCCAGGCAGGTCCGAGGTGTCGAGCACCTGATAGAGGTCGGTGGCCGCGAGCGGCGCCCGCTCCGACGGCACCGCCACCACGCGATTTCCCAGGCAGAGCGGCGGGACCACGGCGCTCACGAAGCCGAGCAGCGGCGCCTCCTCGGGGCAGACCACCGCCATCACGCCGAGCGGCTCCGGCATCGCGAGGGTCACGTTGCGGTACGGCGTGTGGTGCACGGCACCGTCCCACTTGTCGGCCCAGGCGGCGTAGTCGTACAGCCGCTGGAGCGCGGCCTGCACTTCGGCCTCGGCCCGCCCGGGCGTGCCGCCCTCGAGGTCGGCCAGCCGGCGGGCGAACTCGGCCGCGCGGGCGGCCAGGTTCTCCGCCACGTAGTAGAGCACCTGGGCTCGGTTGTAGGCGGTCGTGGTGGACCAGGCCGCCGCCTGGTGCGCCGCCTCGACCGCGTTCCGGACGTCCTTCCGGTTCCCCTTCCCCACCTCGCCCAGCAGGCGGCCGTCGGGCGCGTGCACCGGCAGGCTGTAGCCCGAATCGGGCCGCACCTGCTTCCCGCCGATGTACTGCTTGGGGGTGCGGTCGATGGGGGGCAGGTCGGACGGCCGGACCACCGGGCGGTCGGACGGTCGGACCGTCGGACCGTCGGACGGTCGGATGGCACCGCTGCCCGACGGTCCGACGGCCCGGGTGTCCGTCGCCTCCCGCAGGTACTCCCACAGCCCCTCCCGCCCGCCCTCGCGGCCGTAGCCGCTCTCCCGGTAGCCGCCGAACCCGGCGGCGGCGTCGAAGACGTTGGTGCAGTTGATCCAGATGGTGCCGGCCCGGATCCGCGGCGCCAGGTCCAGCGCGGTGTTCAGGTTCTCGGTCCACACGCTCGCCGCCAGCCCGTAGCGGGTGTTGTTGGCGAGCTCCACCGCCTCGTCCGGGGTCCGGAACGTCATCAGCGCCACCACCGGGCCGAAGATCTCCTCCTGGGCCACGGTGGAGGCCGGCGCCACGTTGGTGAGGAGCGTCGGCGGATAGAACCAGCCGTCGGCGGGGCAGCTCCAGGACGGCTGCCAGAGCTCGGCACCCTCCTCCTTCCCCAGGGCCACGAAGCGCCGGATCCGCTCGAGCTGCACCGGGGCCACGATGGCCCCGATGTCCACCGCCTTGTCGAGCGGGTCGCCGAGCCGGAGCGTCTCCATCCTTGCCCGCAGCTTGGCCGCGAGGCGCTCCGCCACTCCCTCCTGCGCCAGGATCCGCGACCCGGCGCAGCAGACCTGGCCCTGGTTGAACCAGATCGCGTCCACCACGCCCTCGACCACGCTGTCGAGGTCGGCGTCCTCGAACACCACGAAGGGCGACTTGCCCCCGAGCTCGAGCGAGAGCCGCTTCCCGCTCCCGGCGGTGGCGACCCGGATGAGCCGGCCCACCTCGGTGGACCCGGTGAAGGCGATCTTGTCGACGCCGGCGTGCTGCACCAGCGCCTCGCCAGTGCGGCCGTCCCCGGTCACCACGTTCAGGACGCCCGGCGGGAGCCCCGCCTCCGCCGCCAGCTCGGCGAAGAGGAGTGCCGTGAGCGGGGTGAACTCGGCCGGCTTGAGCACCGAGGTGCAGCCGGCGGCGAGCGCCGGGGCCACCTTCCAGGCGAGCATCAGCAGCGGGAAGTTCCACGGGATGATCTGCCCCACCACGCCCACTCCCGCCTGGCCGGGATACTCCCGCTCCAGGAGCTGGGCCCAGCCCGCGTGGTGATTGAAATGCCGCGCCACGAGCGGGATGTCGATGTCCCGCGACTCGCGGATCGGCTTCCCGTTGTCGAGCGACTCGAGCACGGCGAAGAGCCGGGAGTGGCGCTGCACCATCCGCGCGAGGGCGTAGAGGTGCCGCGCCCGGCCGTGGGGCCCGAGCGCCTGCCAGCCGGGCAGCGCGTCGCGCGCCGCCCGCACCGCCGCGTCCACGTCGGCGGCACTCCCCTGCGCCACCGCGGCGAGCCGCGCGGTGGTGGCCGGGTTCACGGTGTCGAAGTGGTCGGCGCCGGGGTGCCACGCCCCGCCGATGAAGTGGCCCAGCTCCCGGCCGTGGCGGTCGAGCCAGTCGAGCGCCGGCTGCGGCGACTCGGGCGCCGGGCCGTAGTCCATCGTCTCGAAGACTTCGCGGATCGTGGTCACGGGACCGGATGGCGGTAGGCGGCGGAGTAGCGGCCGGTGGCGTGGTGCTCGAGCTGCCGCTCGATGTCGGTGAGGAGCCCGCTCGCGCCGAAGCGGAAGAGCTCGGGCCGGAGCCAGCGCGGCCCCAGCTCCTCCTTCATCAGGGCGAGCCAGAGCAGCGCGTCCTTCGCCGCCCGGATCCCGCCCGCCGGCTTGAAGCCGACCGCGACCCCGGTCCGCTCCTCGTGGGCGCGGATGGCGCGGGCCATCACCAGGCCCACCGGGAGCGTGGCGTTCACCGGCTCCTTCCCGGTCGAGGTCTTGATGAAGTCGGTGCCGGCCATCATCGCCACCAGGCTGGCCCGGAACACCTGCCGGAGCGTGCCGAGCTCGCCGGTGCCGAGGATCACCTTGAGGTGGGCCTCCCCGCAGGCCTCGCGGAAGGCCGCGACCTCGTCGTACAGGGCATTCCACTCTCCCGCGAGCGCATGCGCCCGGGTGATGACCACGTCGATCTCGTCTGCGCCGGCCGCCACCGAAGCCCGGACCTCCGCCAGGCGGGTCGGCATCGGGGACAGGCCGGCGGGAAAGCCGGTGGAGACCGCCGCGACCCGGATGCCCGACCCCTCGAGCGCCCGCCGGGCCGTCTCCACGAAGGCGTGGTAGACGCACACCGCGGCCACCCGGATCGGCAGTCCGTCCGCGCCCAGGGCCTCGAGCAGGTCGGGCCGCACCGGCCGGCGCGCCTTGGCGCACAGCCGCCGCACCCGGTCCGGCGTGTCGTCCCCCTGGAGCGTCGTGAGGTCCATCAGCGTGATGGCCCGGAGGAGCCAGGCCGCCTGCCACTGCTTCTTGACCGTCCGCCGGCCGCCGAGGCTGGCGGCGCGCCGCTCCACCGCGCTCCGGTTCACCCGTGCGTCGCGCACCCAGTCGAGGGCGAGCGGAAGCCCCGGATTCCGGGCCGGCGCCGCCGGCGGGGCGGCCGCTCCCGGATAGCGAGCCGGCGAGGCGGGCCGCGGCGGGCGCGTGGCGTCGCGGGCGGGGGTGCTCACCGGCGGGCCCTCAGGCGTACATCCGGTCGAGGATGATGGCGCGATGCCGTGCCACCAGCTGCCGGTCCTGCATGAACACGATCAGGATGGCCCCGGCAACGAAGCCGCCCACGTGGGCCCAGAACGCCGTGCCGCCGCCCTCGGCGCCGATCGTGGCGGCCCCGCTCACCAGCTGGATCAGGAACCAGTAGCCGAGCATCGCCCACGCCGGCAGCGTGAAGGTGGTGATGTAGATGAAGAGGAAGAGCAGCAGGTGCACCCGGACCCGCGGGTAGAGCAGCACGTAGGCGCCCATCACCCCGCTGATCGCCCCGGATGCGCCCACCATCGGGATGGTGCTGGCCGGGTCGAGCGCCACCTGGGCCAGGGCCGCCGCGATGCCGCAGAGCAGGTAGAACGCGAGGTACCTCCCCCGCCCCATCGAGTCCTCCACGTTGTTCCCGAAGACCCAGAGGAACCACAGGTTCCCGAGGAGGTGCATCCAGCCGCCGTGGAGGAACATCGACGTGACCACGGTGTGCCAGGTCTGGGTCTGGCCCAGCACGCAGGTCGCGCCCGGGCCGAGCTGCACCTGGGTCCCCGGCGTCACCCGGCCCAGCAGCTCGCCCGGGATCAGCCCCAGCTCGCAGATCGACCGGGTCAGCCCGAGCTCGCTCCCGAACCCCTGCACCACGGCCCACGCCGCCACGTTCGCCGCGATGAGCAGGAAGGTGACGACCGGGGTCCGGAGGGTCGGGTTGTCATCGCGATAGGGGAACATGGCCTGAATATGCGGCGGGGAGCGCCACGGGGGTATCCAGCACCGCCCGGACCCGGCGGGCGGGGGGCCGACCCCGGCTGGCGCAAAGGCCCGCAACCGCGCAACTTGAGTCCCTCGATTCCCGCCCGGAGCGCGTGCCCGAGCCCCTCGAACGCCTGACCGACGCCCTGGCCGACCGCTACCGCATCGAGCGGGAAGTGGGGGCCGGCGGCATGGCCACGGTCTACCTCGCCCAGGACCTCAAGCACGATCGTCGCGTCGCGCTCAAGGTCCTCAAGCCGGACCTGACCGCGGTCCTCGGCCACGACCGGTTCCCGCGCGAGATCCGCATCGTGGCCCAGCTGCAGCACCCCCACATCCTGCCGCTGCACGACTCGGGGGAGATCGCCGGCTTCCTCTATTATGTCATGCCCTTCGTGGACGGCGAGTCGCTCCGCGGCCGCCTGGAGCGCGAGGGCCCGCTGCCGGTGGGCGAGGCGCTCCGGATCCTCCGCGAGGTGGTGGACGCGCTCGCCGCCGCGCACGCCCACGGCATCGTCCATCGCGACATCAAGCCCGACAACGTGATGCTCTCCGGGCGGCACGCCGTGGTCACCGACTTCGGCGTGGCCAAGGCGGTGAGCGAGGCGGGCAAGGACAAGCTCACCACGGTGGGGCTCGCCGTCGGGACCCCGCACTACATGGCACCGGAGCAGGCGATGGGCGAGAGCGCCATCGACCACCGGGTGGACATCTACTCCGCGGGGGTGCTCGGCTGGGAGATGCTCGGCGGCCGCCCGCCGTTCGGCGGGCGCACCGCGCAGCAGGTGCACTCGGCCCACGTGCTGGAGACCCCGCCGGACATCCGCACCGTCAGGCCCGAAGTGCCCGACGCCGTGGCCGAGCTGCTGGCGCGCTGCATGGCCAAGGATCCAGCCGACCGGCCGCAGGACGCCGAGGCGATGCTCGCCGTGCTGGAGACGGTGGCCAGCACCCCGAGCGGCGGCACCACGCCCACGCACACGCGGCCGATCCGGGCGCTCCAGGCGGGCGCGGGATCGCGCCGCCCCTGGCTCGTCGCGGCCGCCGCCGGGGTGGTCGCCGTCGGGGCCGTGGCCGCCTGGCTCGTCGCAGGCCGGGGCGCCGCGGAGGGGTCCGGCCGGATCGAGCGCATCGCGGTCCTCCCGATCGAGGACATCTCCGGCCAGGACGAGCCGTTCGTGAACGCGATGCAGGACGCGCTCACGACCCGCCTCGCGGGGCTCGCCATCGTGGGCGTGACGCCGCGCTCCGCCCTCGCGCCCTACCGCACCGCGCCCAAGCCGATCCGCGAGATGGCGGCCGACCTCGACCTCGACGCCGTGGTCGAGGGCACCGTCTTCCGGGCCGGCGACGTGATGCGGATCAACGTGCAGTTCACCGACCCGCGCACCGCGCAGGCGCTCTGGTCGGAGATGTACGAGCAGAACGTCAGCGACGTGCTCGCCGCGCAGAACGAGGTCGTCGGCCGGATCACCGCGGGCATCGCGACGGTCCTCGGCGACAGTACCGCCACAGGAGAAGGTGGATGACCCGGTTCGCCCGCAGGGCCCTGCCAGGTTCACTTGTCGCACTCCTCGCCATTGGCGCCGCCGCGTGCGGACGGGAGACGCCGGGTGGGGGCACCCCTCCCGTCACCCAGCTGACACCGGCCGGGGAGGACCACTCCGCCGCCAGTTGGTCGCCGGACGGGCGCCGCGTGGCGTACATGGCGCGCACGCCCGACGGCCTGGAGCTCAGGATTGCGGGGCCGGACCTCGCCGACGCCATTCCGGTCGCCCGCGTGGGGTCGTTCGGCGGGCGCTCCGCCTGGTCGGCGGATGGCCGGATGCTGGCGTACGCCTCGCCTGCAGGCGGCAGTGCCGACGTCTGGGTGGTGGCCGCCGACGGAAGCGGCGGACGCCGCCTCACCACCTCCGAGGGGATCGAGGTCCCGATCGCCTGGCATCCGACGGGGAGCCGGCTGGCCTACATCCACACCTCGGCCAGCGGCCAGATCCAGTGCTCCGTCGTGGACCTGGCCTCCGGCGCCACTTCGCCCCTGGTCGAGGGGATGCCGGAGGCCTGCGGGGTCTGGTCGCCGGACGGGACGCGACTGGCGTTCATGCCGCTCCGCGCGGCGGGTTCCACGATCTGGGTCGCCGACGGCGAAGGGCGGAACCCTCGCCAGCTGACCACCGAGGCCTTCGAGGCGCTGCACGAGGATTTCGCCTCCTCCTGGTCGCCGGACGGAAAGGAGATTCTCTACATCTCCACCCGCACGGGCCGCTCCGACCTCTGGGTGGTGTCGGCCGACTCCGGCGCCCCGCGACAGCTCACCCGGGACCTGCGGAACGACTGGGACGGCGCCTGGTCGCCCGACGGCCGCTGGGTCGCATTCCTCTCCGACCGAGGCGGCCAGACGGACGTCTGGGTGGCCCCCGCCGCGGGCGGCCCCGAGCGCCGCCTCACCGACGACCCGGCGATCGAGACGGCACCGC
>JAICEH010000027.1 GCA_025924275.1 Gemmatimonadales bacterium
AGCGGGCGACGGGACTCGAACCCGCGACCCTCAGCTTGGAAGGCTGACGCTCTACCAACTGAGCTACGCCCGCAGCACGTCCCGCGTCACGAGTCGCGAGCTCTCGCGGGCCCGGCCTCCCGATGCCACTCGCGACTCGCGACCCGCGACTCGCGCCTGCAGTGGTGGGGGTAGGATTCGAACCTACGTAGGGCGTGAGCCCGGCAGATTTACAGTCTGCTGCCATTAGCCACTCGGCCACCCCACCTGACCCACCCGGCACGCCCCCGCCACGCACGCTGGAGCTGACGCCGGGACTCGAACCCGGAACCTGCCGATTACAAATCGGCTGCTCCACCAGTTGAGCTACGTCAGCTTGCTGCCGCCAAAAATCGGCAGACTCGTATCTTACACGGAGTTGCGCGAGGGGTCAACTCCCGCGGAACACCACTTCCACCGCCCCGTCCTTCCGGTCCCGCACCTCGTACCCGGCCGCCCCCAGGAACCCCCGGATCCGGTCCGCCTCGGGGTAGTCCCGGCGCGCCTTCGCCTCCAACCGGCGACGCGCCCAGTGCTCGGCCCACGCCGCGGCCCGGCCACGCTCCCCGGGCGGGGTCTCGTCCCAGACGGCGGCTCCCGCCTCGTCCGAGACGCGGGCCCCTCCGGCGACCTCGAGCTGCAGCCGACGCCCCTCCACCGGAGTCGCCACCCCGAGAACCTGCTCGGCCAGCGACCAGGCGGCCGCCATCCGAGCCCCCGGCGTCTCGCCCAGGTCGAGCAGCCGGTTGGCCTCGCGCGCGAGATCGAAGAGGGCCCCAAGTGCTTGCGGGGCATTGAGATCCTCATCGAGGGCCGCCCCGAAGGCCGCCTCGAAGCGCCCCGCCGCAACCACGAACGCCGGGGCCTCCGGTTGCAGCGACCCGCTGCCGGCCGCCAGCCCCTCGGCGAGCCGGGCCCCGAACTCGCCCAGCCGCCGGCTTCCCTCCCGGGCGGCCGTCAGCGCCTCGTCGGTCAGGTCCAGGGTCTGGCGGTAGTGGGTGGTGCAGCAGAGCAGCCGGAACGCCTGGGGAGGCACCCCGTCCTCCCGCAGGTCCCGGACGGTGGTCACGTTCCCCCACCGCTTGGACATCTTGGTGCCCCGGATGTTCAGGAACTCCCCGTGCATCCAGATCCGGGCGAACTCCCCCTCGCCGGTGTGGGCGCAGCTCTGGGCGATCTCGTCCTCGTGGTGCGGGAAGATCAGGTCCACCCCGCCGGCGTGGATGTCCAGCACCCGCACCCCGAACCGCTCCCCGACCAGTGCCAGGGCCATCGCCGAGCATTCCAGGTGCCATCCGGGCCGGCCCCGGCCGAAGGGCGTGTCCCAGGCCGCACCCACCCGCTCGTCCTCCTCGCGCGCCGCCTTCCAGAGCACGAAGTCCTGCGCATCCTCCTTGGCGTACTCGTCGGCGGAGACCCGGCCGCTGCCGCCGGTGCGGAGCTCCCGCGTGTCGAGCCGGCTGAGGCGGCCGTAGCCCGGGAAGCGCGCGATGGAGAAGTAGACCGAGCCGTCGTCGCCCCGGTACGCCACGCCCTTCGCGAGGAGGGACTCCACCAGGGTCACCATCTGCGGCACGAAGTCCGTGGCCCGGGGCTCGGCGTGGGGCGGCCGGATGCCCAGCCAGTCGCGGTCCTCGTGGAAGGCGTCCACGAACTGGCCCACGTGCTCCCGGAGCGGGCGCCCCGCCGCCAGGGCCCCCCGGATCGTCTTGTCGTCCACGTCGGTCAGGTTCATCACGTGGAAGACGTCGAGGCCGCGGGCCTCGAGCCACCGTCGCAGCAGGTCCTCGAAGAGGAACGTCCGGAAGTTCCCCACGTGGGCGTAGTTGTAGACCGTGGGGCCGCAGGTGTAGAGCGTCACCCGGGGCGGCGCCAGGGGTTCCAGGTCCACCACCGCGCGCCGCATCGTGTCGTACAGCCGGATCGTCATTCGGTCCCCCCGACGGCGGCCCGTGCCGCGGCGTCCGCGACCCCCGGCAGCCCGGGCGCCTGGTCCACCCGCACGTGCACCGAGCGCTGCGGGAAGGGGATCTCGATCCCCTCCCGGTCGAGGCGGTTCTTGAACCGGCGCCGGAGCTCGCGGCCCACCGCCCACTGCTGGCCGGGTCGGGTGCGCGTGACGGTGCGGATGGTGACCGCGCTGTCGCCCAGGGCCTCGACTCCCCAGACCTCGGGCGGCCCGTCCAGCATCAGCGCCCACTCCTCGTCCTGCGCGAAGCTCCCGACTTCGTCCCGCAGGACGTCCATCGCGCGGTCCACGTCGGTGCCGTACGCCACCGCGACCTCGACCACCGCGCGAGACCAGCCGCGCGTCCGGTTGCTCACCGCGGTGATCGTCCCGTTGGGAATGGAGTGGAGCGTGCCGTCGAGCGAGCGCACCTGGGTGAGGCGGAGGGTCATCCGCTCCACCACCCCCGAGCGGTTCTCGATGTCCACCACGTCCCCCACCGAGAACTGGTCCTCCAGGAGGATGAAGAACCCGGCGAAGAAGTCCTTGACGAGGCTCTGGGCGCCGAAGGAGACCGCCAAGCCGAGCACGCCGGCCCCCGCCAGGAGCGGGGTGACGTTCACGAACACGCCGAGGCTGAGGATGAGCGCGAAGGTCAGGACGACGAAGAGGCCGACGCTCTTGAAGAGCTGCGCCAGGGTGTACCCGCGCTTCTCCTTGAGGGTCATGTACCGGTCGTCGCCGTCGTCCACCGCCTTCACGATCCGCCGGGCGAGGAGGTTGACCCCCTTCACGACCAGCCACGCGACCAGCCAGATCGCGACCAGCCGGAGGCTCCGCCGGAGGAGGAGCCCGGCGTCGATCTCGAGCATCTCCGCGAGCCGACGGAGCAGGCCCGGCAAGGCGAACGACAGGGTGTGGAGGAGCATCGCGTGGTTCCGTGTGGCGGCGAGCGGAACCCGGAACCTACGGCGGGCGCGGAGCGGGGGTCAACCGGCCCCGGGGGCCGGGCTCAACGTGCGGGGAGCACCGTCGAGGCGAGGACCGGGAGGCCCAGGGCCAGGCACTCGGCGAGCACCGCCTCCGGAGAGCTCTCCCCCAGCCGGAGGAGCAGGCCGTGGGGGACGACCTCGGGCTCGACCCGGTGGGCGGCGCGGAGGCGGCAGAGGGCCGTGGGCGACGGGGGGGAGGGGAGGCGGACGATCAGCATGGCGGACACGGCCCCACGCTGGGGCCACCGCGATCCCGGCCGGGAACCCGGCCGCCGCCGACGGGCACCGGAATCCCCGCGACGGCTGGGCCCGGGGTGCGGTCAGCCGAGGAGCAGGACGCCCGTCGCGGTGGCCGCCGCGAGGAGCAGCAGCCCGATCGCGGCGAGCCGGCGGTACTCCCCCCGGCCCAGCCACAGGGCGAGGGCGAGCTTCATCACCCCGTTGCTGGTCAGCCCGACTCCGATCGCGGCGGCAGCCATCGTGAGACCCCCCGCCACCTCCGGCCGGGTGGCCATGGACACGGTCAGGGCATCGGTGTCGGTGAGGCCGAGGAGCGCCGCCAGCCAGAGCACGCCGGTGCCGCCCACCCGATCGCCCACCACCTCGACGGCGAGGAAGGCCGCCTGCAGCAGCACCGCCAGCCGGATGGCGCTGCCCAGCCGGAGCGGGCTCCCCCCGAGGCTCTCGGTTTCCCCGCCCTCGGGCGGCACCCGTCGGAGCTCGCGCAGGACGATCGCCGTGCCGACCAGCGCCGGGAGCACGATCGCCGGGAGGAGGTGGCGCGCCACCCGCGGATCGAGGACGGCCGTGATCACGCCGATCCGTGCGTAGAGGACCGTGGAGGCGGCCACCACCCCGAGGGCCAGGGCGCGGCCAGAGGCGGGCTCGTCCCGGCTTCGCCGGCTGAAGACCGCGGTGACGCCGGTGGACGAGACCAGCCCCCCGAGCGCGCCGGTGACCGCATACCCACGGCCCTCGCCCACCGAACGCCGGAGGAGGTAGCCGGCGAAGTTCAGGCCGGAAAAGACCAGGACGAGGGCCCACAGGCCCCGCGGCCGGACGGCGTCATAGGGTCCGTAGGGGCCGGCGGGCAGGAGCGGGAGGATGACCAGCGCGAGCACGGCGAACTGGAGGGCCGCACGGAGCGTCGGCTCGCCGATCCGGCGGACGAAGCCGTGGATCCGGCCCTTCTCGCTGAGCGCCAGCACCACGACCGCGGTGGCCCCGGCGGCCAGCTCGACCCGGCCGAGGCCCGCCAGGACCCCGAGGGCCAGTACGGCCAGTGCCGCAACCTCGGTCGTGGCGTCGAGGTCCTCGGGATCGCGGCGGACGGCCATGACCCAGGCGGAGATGGCGAAGGCGCCGAGGGAGCCGAGGATCACGACCGCCGGCGCCGTGTGGCCGAGGTCGGCCAGCCAGCCCCCCACGCCGGCCGAGAGTCCGAACAGGAAGAAGGTCCGGATGCCGGCGAACCGGCCCTCGGGCCCCGAGGCGTGACCCGACCACTCCCGCTCCATCCCGACGCCGATGCCGGCCAGGGAGGCCACCGCGAGCCGCACCACCACGTCGAGGGCTTCGGTCATCCGTCGCCCTCCCGGGCGCTTCAGAGCGGGACGGTGAGCAGCGCGGTCGGCGCCTCCCGCACCAGGTGGTGGGAGACGCCCTCCTGCTCGACCCCGCCCAGCTGGCCGCCGCGATGCACGCCGAACGCGATCGCATCCGCGCCCACCTCGGCGGCCTCGGCGAGAATCTCGGTCGAGAAGACCCCCTCGCGCCAGCGGTGGAGCCCGTGGCCCGCGTCGTTACGGCCCGGACCGGTGTCCACCCTGGGCTGGCGCCGCGGGTGCCCGGGCGCCGTCGCGGCGGCGCGACGGACCGTGACCGAGCGGAGCTCGGCGCCGACCGCGGCGGCGAAGGCCTCCGTGAAGGCACGCACCGCGCCGCCCCTTGGCCCGGGATCGAGGGCGAGGAGGATGCGGCGGAGCCCGGTGACGTGGGTGGGGATGAGCAGACAGGGTACCCGGCTCCGCCGGACCACGGCGTCGCCGGTGGCGCCGAGCGGAGGACCGGACGGGCTCCGGGGCCTGCGGCCGAGCACGAGGAGCTCGGCCCCCACCGACTCCGCGTAGCGCGGCAGCTCGATGCCGGGAACTCCGGGGATCCGGCGTGATCCCTCGGGCACCAGGACGGCGCCGTCGGCGCTCACCCCCGTCAGGCGGGCACCGCACCGGCTGGCGAGGTCGGCGGCGACCAGCTGCGCGTGCTCGCTCTCGGGGGACCCGTCCAGCCCGATGGCGAAGAGGCCGAAGTCCCGCGGCACTGGAGCCATGACCCGCAAGCTGCCGGCCGGGCGATGAAGGAAGCGTGAGCGGCGGAGCAAGATCGGGGCGCCCCCTCGCCGGCCGCACCGGCGGCGAGTAGAATCGCCCTTCATGCCCCCCCTTCCACCCGCCTGGCCCCGCCTCGAGGCGCTCCTCAACACCAGCCTCGCCCTCACCACCGAGACCGGCCTGGACCGCGTGCTCGAGCGGGTGGCGGAAGCCGCCCTGGGCCTCATGCAGTGCCGATACGCCGCCGTCGGGGTCCTCGCCCCCGACGGCCAGCTCCTGGAGAAGTTCAAGACGGCGGGGCTCAGCGAGGCGGAGGAGCGCGCGATCGGGCACCGGCCCACCGGGCGGGGGATCCTGGGCCTCGTGATCCGGGAGCGGCGCGTCATCCGCCTCCGCGACCTCACCCGGCATCCCGCCTCGGTGGGGGTGCCGGCGAACCACCCGCCGATGAAGTCCTTCCTCGGCGTCCCCATCGTGGGGCGGCGCGGCGTCTTCGGGAACCTGTACGTGACCGAGAAGCTCGAGGCGGCGGAATTCGACGACGCCGACGAGCACGTGGCCCAGCTCCTCGCCAACGCCATCGCCACCGCGGTCGAGAACGCGATGCTCCACGAGGAGAGCGCCCGCCTGCTGGACGAGGTGCAGCTCCTCCACCGCCGGCGGGAACAGTTCTTCGCGATGGTGAACCACGAGCTGCGGAACGCACTCGCGGGGGTCTACGGCTGGGCCGAGATGCTGGTGCGGCGGAAGCAGCCGGACACGGTGCCCCGGGCCGCCTTCGAGGTGCTCGACTCGGCCGAGCAGGCCGTGGCGCTCATCAACGACCTCCTCGACCTGAGCCGGCTGGACGAGGACCGGCTCAAGCTCGTCCTCCGGCGGGTGGAACCGCGGCTCATCGTGCAGCAGGCGATGCGGCGCGTCCTCCCGTCCGCCGAGGCCAAGGCGCTCCGCCTGACCGAGGCGTGCGCGCCCGACCTCCCGCCGATCGAGACCGACAGCCACCGGGTGGAGCAGGTCCTCACCAACCTGCTCATCAACGCGATCAAGCACTCCCCGGGCGGGACGGAGATCCGCCTCACCGCGTCGGCCGCGGACGGGGTGGCGGAGTTCGCGGTGGAGGACGAGGGCCCCGGGATCCCGGAGGCGGAGCTCGAGCGGATCTTCGACATCTACGAGACCAAGCCGGGGGAGGCCGGGGTCGGGCTGGGCCTGCCACTCTCCCGCCGCCTCGCCCGGCTGATGGGCGGGTCGCTCGAGGCCGAAGCGGGCCGGGCGGTCGGGGCGCGCTTCATCCTGCGGCTGCCCCTGCCCCCCGTGAAGGAAAGCTCATAGTGCATTGGTGTGGGTTTCAGTGCCGCTTCATAGGATGGAGGGCATGAAAGTTCTCGTGGTGGAGGACGACCGGAAGGTCGCCGGGTTCATCGAGCAGGGGCTCCGCGAAGAGGGCTACGTGGTCGACATCGCCGCGGACGGCGAGGAGGCGACGATGCTGGCCCACGTGTACTCCTACGACGTGATCCTGCTCGACATCGTGTTGCCCAAGAAGAACGGCTTCCAGGTCGCGACGGAGCTCCGCCGGGAAGGCCGCAACACCCCGATCCTGATGCTCACCTCGCGGGATGCGGTGGAGGACATCGTGCGCGGCCTCGACGCGGGCGCGGACGACTACCTCTCCAAGCCGTTCCGGTTCGACGAGCTGCTGGCGCGGATCCGCGCCCTGGTGCGGCGGGGCGGGGCCGACCGGATGGAGACGCTGCGGTACGGGCCGCTGGCGATGGACCGCCTCCGCCACGTGGCCACGGCCGACGACCGGACCCTCGACCTGACGCCGAAGGAGTTCCAGCTGCTCGAGTACTTCCTGATGCACCCGGAGGAAGTGGTCCGGCGCACCACGCTGCTCGAGAAGGTGTGGGACATGCACTTCGACCCCGAGAGCAACGTGGTGGACGTCCACGTGGGCAACCTGCGGCGGAAGCTGAAGGCGGCCTGCGGGAGCCAGCTGGTGGAGACGGTGCGTGGGGTGGGCTTCGCGCTCCGGAACGGACAGGGTCACGCCGGGGAGCGGCCGGACCGGTCGTGATCCGGGGGCGGGTGGCCGAGCTCCGGCCGGTCGCCGCGCTCGGGTTCCTCGCCGCGGGCCTGGTGGCGCTGGCGGCCGCCGGCGGCCGGCCGGCGCACGCGTGGTGGACGGCCGGGCTCTGGCTGCTGGGCGTGCCGCTCGTGCTCCGGACCCTCTGGGGCGCCCTCCACGGCCGCTTCGCCGCCGACCTGGTGGCGGCCCTCGCCGTGCTGGCGGCGATCCTGCTCGAGCAGCCGCTGCCCGGCCTGGTCGTCGTCCTGATGCAGACGGGCGGCGAGGCCCTGGAGCGGCGGGCGGCGGCGCGCGCCACGCGGGCGGTCGAGGCCCTGGAGGCCGAGGCGCCCCGGATCGCGCACCGGGTGGTGGCGGGCCGGGTCGACGACCTCGCCGCGGACGCCATCGCGGCGGGCGACGTCCTGCTGGTCCGCCCCGGGGAACTGGTGCCCTGCGACGCCGTGGTGACCGAGGGCCGCTCCCACGTGGACCGGGCCCAGCTCCACGGCGAGCCGGTGCCGGAGCGGGTCGGTCCCGGGGCCGAGCTGCGGAGCGGGGCGCGGAACCTGGAGGGGGCCCTCACGATCCGGGCGCTCCGGCCGGCGGCCGAGAGCACCTACGCCCAGATCGTCCGCCTGGTGCGGAGCGCCCAGGCCAGCAAGGCGCCGCTCCAGCGCGTGGCCGATCGCTACGCCAGCTGGTTCACCCCACTCACGCTCGCCACCTGCGCGGTGGCGTGGGCGCTGTCGGACGACCCCGGCCGGGTGCTCGCGGTGCTGGTGGTGGCGACGCCCTGTCCGTTGATCCTTGCGGCTCCGGTCGCGGTGATCGGCGGGATCGACCGCGCGGCCCGGCGCCAGGTGATCTTCCGGCACGGTGGCGCGCTGGAGGCGATCTCCTCGGTGGACACCGCCGTCTTCGACAAGACCGGGACGCTCACCGTCGGACGCCCGGAGGTGGCGTCGGTCCGCCCGGCCCCGGGGTGGACCTCCGACGAGGCGCTCCGGCTGGCGGCGGCGGTGGAGGAGGGCTCGGGACACCCGCTCGCGCGCTCGGTGACGGCCGCCGCGCGGGCCCGCGGCCTCGACGCCCCCTTCCCGGACGAGATCCGGGAGGCGGCGGGCCAGGGCGTGCGGGGGCGGGTGGGAGGCCGGGTGGTGGCCGTGGGCTCGCCGGGCTTCGTGCGAGGGGAGATGCCGGGGGCCGGGGCGGGGCTGGCCGCGCTCCACGACGGCCACCCCGGGCTCACCGCCGACGTGGCGGTGGACGGCGAGGCCGCGGCCCTGCTCGTCTTCGCGGACCACCCGCGCCCCGAGCTTCGCGCGTCGCTCGACCGGCTGGGCCGGCTGGGGATCCGGGACGTCATCCTGCTCTCGGGCGACCACACCGCGAACGCCGCCGCGCTGGCCGCCGAGGCGGGCATCACCCGGGTGCAGGGCGACCTGCTCCCGCAGGAGAAGGCGGCGCGGGTCCGGGACTTGACGGCCGAAGGCCGGAGGGTCCTCATGGTGGGGGACGGAACCAACGATGCCCCGGCCCTCTCGGCGGCCGCGGTCGGCATGGCGCTGGGGGGGCACGGGTCGGGCGGCATCGCGGCGGAGGCCGCCGACGTGGTGCTGCTGGCCGACGACCTGGCCCGGATCCCCGAGGCGGTGGCGATCGGCCGCGACACGATGCGGATCGCACGCCAGAGCATCGTCGCGGGCCTGGGGCTGTCGGCCGCGGGCATGGTCTTCGCCGCCTTGGGCTACCTGCCGCCCACCGCCGGCGCGCTGGCGCAGGAGGCGATCGACCTGGCCGTGATTCTCAACGCGCTCCGCGCGGCCCGCTGAGGCCGCCGGGCGCCGCGCCACCCTGTCACCGCGGCACCGTCGTCCAACCACATCACCGGGGAGGGACCCGCATGTCCGAGATGCCGCCTGGGCTGCCCAGGCACCCGATCGGCACATTCGCCTTCGTGGGCGCCTACGCCATCGCGTTCGTGGTGCTCTGGTTCGCGATCTACCTCCTCATCTACATGGCGCGCCAGCCGGTGACCCCATGAACGTGGACCTGTACGAACGGATCTGGATGTGGGGCACCGCCGGGATGCTCGCCCTGTTCTTCGGCAGCACCGCGGTCGCCGCCATCGGGCGGCAGTTCCAGCCGCCGAGCCACGTCGAGACGATCAACCCGGCCGCGGCCCTGAGCGATCCGCGCTTCGCCAGCCGCGGCGTGTGGGTGGACGACCAGGGCGGCGTGCACGTCACGGTGATCGGGATGATGTTCGTCTGGCTCCCCGACCACGTCACCGTGCCCGCGGAGACGCCGGTCACCTTCCACCTCACCTCCACGGACGTCACCCACGGCTACCAGATCGTCCGGACCAACGGCCAGACGATGGTGATCCCAGGCTACGTCAGCCGGTTCACCACCCGGTTCGCGCCGGGCGAGTACCTGATCGCCTGCAACGAGTACTGCGGGCTGGGGCACCACGCGATGGCGGGACGGCTCACGGTGGTGCCGGCGGCGGAGTGGGCCGGCCCGGGCACGGCCGCCCCCGCGGCCCCGGCGCCGGAGGGAGGCGACCATGGCTCGCACTGAACGGCTCGCCCTCGCCAACATCTGGGTGGCGGTGCTGGCCTTCGGGGTGGCCGCGGCGATGGCGGTGATGCAGGCCATCAGCCGGGCCAACCTCGAACTGCCGTTCCGCTCCTCCCGCATGTACTACATGTCGGTGACGGCGCACGGCGTGCTGATGGCGCTGGTGTTCACCACCTTCTTCATCATGGCGCTGGGCTACGTCACGGCCGACAAGGAGAACGGGAAGCTCCAGCTCCCGAGGGTCGGGTGGGCGGCGTTCGGCCTCGCCACCACCGGCGTCGTGCTGGCGGCCTGGGCGATCCTCACCTTCAAGGCCAGCGTCCTGTACACCTTCTACCCCCCGCTGCAGGCCCACCCGGCGTTCTACATCGGCCTCACGCTGGTCGTGGTCGGGTCGTGGCTCTGGGTGCTCGAGATGGTGCTCTCGTGGCGGGCGGCGCGGAAGGCGCGGGCGGACCGGCCCGTCAGCCTGGCGATGCACGGCACGGCCGCGAACGCCATCCTCTGGGCGTTCTGCACGCTCGGCGTCGCCGCGGAGATGCTGTTCCTGCTCATCCCGTGGTCGCTCGGCCTGGTGAAGACGGTGGACCCGCTGCTGGCCCGGATGCTGTTCTGGTTCTTCGGGCATCCGCTGGTGTACTTCTGGGTCCTCCCGGCCTACGTCCTCTGGTACACCCTGCTGCCGAAGGAGGCGGGCGGGCGGCTCTTCTCCGAGCCACTGGGGCGGATGGTGTTCGTGCTCTTCCTGATCTTCTCCACCCCGGTGGGCTTCCACCACCAGTTCCAGGACCCCGGCATCTCGGCCAACTGGAAGCTGCTGCACACCTTCTTCACGATGATCATCTCGTTCCCCAGCCTCGTGACGGCGTTCACGATCTGCGCCTCGCTCGAGGTGGCGGGACGGCTGCGGGGCGGGCAGAGCCTCTTCGGGTGGATCCGGCGACTGCCGTGGGGCAACCCGTTCGTGGCGGCCTCGCTGCTGGCGATGCTGCTCTTCCTCGTCGGCGGGTTCGGCGGCGCGATCAACGCGGCCTACATGCTGAACTCGGTGGTGCACAACACCGCGTGGATCCACGGGCACTTCCACCTGACCGTGGGGAGCGCCGTGGCGCTCACCTTCATGGGGGCGGCGTACTACTTCGTGCCGCGGCTCTCCGGGCGGCGGCTCGAGCTGGTGCCGCTGGCGAAGATCCAGCCCTACCTCTGGTTCCTGGGGATGCTGCTCTTCGCGCTGCCGAACCACTTCACCGGCCTGATGGGGATGCCGAGGCGGATCTTCACGACCGACTACGCCGGGGCCGCGCAGGCCCACGCCTGGGAGGCGATCACGGGCCTCACCGCCCTGGGGGGCATCGTGCTCTTCGTGAGCGCGGCGCTCTTCGTCCAGGTGATGCTGGTGACGCTCCTGATGGGGCAGAAGGAGCCGCAGCCGCCGATCGCGTGGGCGGAGCCCCTGGGCGAGCCGGCCGGCGGGTACCGGGCCGGGCTGTGGGACCGGCTGGGCCTCTGGTTCGTGGTCGCGGTGGTGCTGGTGCTGATCGCCTACGGCTACCCGCTCTGGGACCACTTCCAGATGGAGCGCTTCGGGTCGCCGGGGTTCAAGCCGTTCTGAGCCTGGCGGGCTGGCTTCGCGACCCGGCGCAGGATTCACCGCGGAGACGCGGAGCAGTCGCGGAGGGCCGCGGAGGAAACACGGGAGGGACGGTGGGTGACCCCGCCGTCCCTCGCGTGGTTGTTCCAGCTGATTCCTCTGGTTGCTCTTTCTTGTTGTCGTTTCTTCCTGTTGCCGTGTCCCGATGTCCCTTTCGACTCGTCTCCGCGGCCCTCCGCGGCTCCTTTGCGCCGCCGCGGTGAGGGCCTCAGCCCGCCCGCGCGCGGAGGTAGGCCGCCCGCCCGGCCGCCACCGCGTCGACCAGCGGCGCGGGGTCGAACCGGACCGGGTCGGTGCACGGCAGGCCGGTGGAGTCGGCGGCCCGGGCGCAGGCCGTCCGGGCCGCGGCCTCGTCGAGGTCGTAGGTGTTCATCGAGATGCCGACCACCCTGGTGGGGTGCACGGCGCCCGCCAGGTCCTCGTACCACCGCACGTACTGCGGGAGCGGCGGGATCCGGAACTCGCTGGTCCGCCGGTAGTCGCCGAGGTACTCCCGGCTCGCCTGGTGGCAGAGGATGAGCCCGTCGGGACAGCTGCCGTGGAGCAGGCCGAGCGTCACGCCCGAGTAGCCGGGATGGTTGATGCTCCCCTGCCCCTCGACCAGCAGCACGTCGGCGTCGGGCGCCCCCTCCAGCACGAGGCGCTCCGCCGCGCCGGCGATGAAGTCGGCCACGACCGCGTCCACCGCGATGCCCCACCCCTCGATCATGATGCCGGTCTGGCCCGTCGCCACGAAGCGGGTGCGGAGCCCCTGCGCGCGCAGGCCCTGCACCAGCCGGAGCTGGGCGGTCATCTTGCCGACGTTGCAGTCGGTGCCGACGGTGAGCACCACGTACGGCTCCACCGTCCGGGCCAGTCCGCTCGCGATCGGGAGGTCCGGGGGTGGCCGCCGCAGGTCCAGGATCCGGACCCCGCGCACCCGGGCGCGGTCGGCGAGCTCCGCGTCGTCGGCCAGGAAGGTGTGGAGGCCGCTCCAGAGCTCGCACCCGGCATCCACCGCCTCGAGCAGCCAGGTGCGCCACTCCGCCGGCAGCCGACCCCCCTGGGGGGCGATGCCGACGAGCACGGCGGTCGGCCCCAGGGCGAGCCCCTCCGTCATCGAGCCGACCACGGGGATCGCCCCCCCGAAGCCGAGCACGTCGGCCACGCTGCGGCCGGCCTGCTGCCGGTCAAGCACGGCCACGATCTGGTCGGGGAGGAAGCGGATGACGGAATTCGCCGTCTTCGAGGTCATCGGGCCGAAGTCGCCGTCGGCCAGGATGAGGTAGCGGGGAGGCATCAGGGGTAGCGGGGAGCGGGGAGCGAGGAGCGGGTCATGTCGGGCGGGGAATATAAGCGACTGGGAGCGGGAGGCCTCCTGCGGCCCCCCGCTCCCATCTCCCCGCACCCCGCTCCCCTACTTCCCCGGCCCCTCCTCCTCGATCTCCGCCTCGTGGACGTCCCCGCCGGCGCCCAGCTGCCGCGCCTCGCCGCCGCTCCCGGCGCCCAGGAGCCCCATCTTCCGCTTGAGCTCGAGCAGCTGCTGGTCGGCGCTCCCGTGATACTCCAGCGCCTCGAACTGCTGCACCAGCCGGTCGCCGGCGAATTCCTCCTGCAGCTCGGCCGCGGCGAGCGCCTTCCGCTCGGTGGCCTCGATCTTCTCGCTCATCCGCTCGAACGACTCGAAGGCGCTCTTGTCGCTGAGGCCGGACATCGTCTCCTGGATCCGCTGCTGGGCCTCGGCCCGCTTGGCCCGCGCGATCAGGATGTTCTTCTTCCGCTTCGCCTCCTCGATCTTGTCGTTGAGGTGGCGGAGCTGCCCCTTGAGCTGCTCCATCTCGGCCCGGTGCTTGAGCCAGGTCTCGTGCAGCGTCTGCGCCCCCTGCAGGTGCTCGTTGTACCGCGCGAGCGCCTGCTTGGCGAGGTCGTCGCGGCCCTCCTGGACCGCCAGCATCGCCCGCCGCTCCCATTCCTCCGCCTGGCGGCGCTCGGCTTCGGCATCCGCCTGAAGCTTCTTCTCGTCCGCGATCGCACTGGCGACCTGCTGCTTCGCCTTCGCCAGCTGGCTCTTCATGTCGAGGATCAGCTGGTTCAGCATCTTCTCGGGGTTTTCCGCCCGGGAGATGAGGTCGTTGATGTTCGACCGGAACATCGTCGACAGCCGGTCAAGGATCCCCATGCGGTCAGCCCTCCCGGAAGGCGGCCAGCGAGCCGAGGTGCGAGG
>JAICEH010000028.1 GCA_025924275.1 Gemmatimonadales bacterium
CCACCACGCCGCCGGGGCCGAGCAACGCGCGATGGGCGTGCACCTCGGGAAGTCCGGCCGCCGCCAGCCGGCGCGCAACCTCCGGGGTGACGCCCCCGCCGGCCAGCACCGCGATGCGCCCCGCCGCCACCCGGGTGAGTCCGCGCAGGGCCTCGAGCCCGGAGCCGGCGTCCGGCGCCCCACCGCTGGTGAGCACCCGCCGGATGCCGAGCCGCACCAGCAGTTCGAGCGACGCGGCCAGGTCCGGCGTCCGGTCGAAAGCTCGATGGCACGCCACGGGGAGCGGCCCGGCGGCTGCGACCACCTCGGCGAGGAACCCGGCGTCGAGGGTTCCGTCGCCCTCGAGGGCACCCGTGGCCACCCCGCCGGCGCCCAGCGTGCGGGCGGCCGAAACCGCGTCGAGGATCGCCGCGCGCTCAGCCGCCGCATAGGCGAAGTCCCCGGCTCGGGGGCGCACCAGGACCACGACCGGGATCCGCACGCAGGCCAGCACCTGCGCCAGCAGGGCGGCGGGCGGTGTCACGCCGTCGAGGTCCATGCGCACGGCCAGCTCCAGCCGGTCCGCGCCGGCGGCCTCGGCCGCCAGCGCGGACGGGAGCGAGTCCACGCACGCCTCGAGCAGGACCGTCACTCTGCCGCCTCGATTGACACCACGCCGGGCCTCCCGCTTCGTTCGCCGCCGTGACCGATGCCTCCCCGAATCCGCCGCCACCGCTGACCGCCGCCTTCCGCGCCGCCTTCGGGCCGGGCGCCACGCGCCTGGTCCGCGCACCCGGGCGCGTGAACCTGATCGGCGAGCACATCGACTATTGCGGCCTGCCCGTCCTCCCGATGGCGATCCCGCCGGCCGCCTGGCTCCTCCTCCGCCCCCGCGCGGACGGGCTCGTCCGGCTGGCGGACTGCGCACCCGGCTACCCGCCGCGCGAGTTCCGGCTCGAGCGCGAGATCCCCCCGGCCCCTCCCGGCGACTGGGGCAACTACCCGCGGGCGGCGGCGCAGGCGCTGATCGGCCGCTTCGGCGAGCTCCGCGGCTTCGATGCCGTCCTCTGCTCCCGGATTCCCGCTGCGTCGGGGCTGAGCTCGTCGTCGGCCCTGGTGGTCGCGGTGGCGCTCGCTCTGCTGGACGTCAACCGGCTCGACCTGCCAGCCGAGTCTCTGGCCGAGTTGCTCGCTCTGGGGGAGCGCTACGTCGGCACCCGGGGCGGCGGCATGGACCAGGCGATCATCCTCGGCGCCCGCCCCGGCGCTGCGGCCCGAGTCGGTTTCGCCCCGCTCCGGCTGGAACACGTGCGCGTTCCGGGCGCCTGGCGGATTCTCGTCGCCTCGAGCCTGGTGAGTGCCAGGAAGTCCGGGCCGGCCCGCCGGGCGTACAATCTCCGCCCGCGCGAGGCCGTGGAGGCGCTGGCGATCGTCGCCGCGCACGTGGGCGGCCCGGCCGACTACGTCCGCCTGCTCGGCCTGCACGGGGTGGAGCGGCTCCTGGAGGCGGGCCAGACGCTCCTCCCGCCCACCCTCGCGCGCCGCTTCCGCCACGTCGTCACCGAGGCAGCCCGGGTGGACGCCGCGGTGGCGGCGCTCATCGCCGGCGACCTGGCGGGGCTGGGCGCGCTCCTCGGCGCCTCGCACCGGAGCCTGCGGGACGACCTCGAGGTGAGCCGGCCGGAGCTGGACGAGCTCGTCGCGCGCGCCGTGGACGCGGGGGCCGCGGGTGCCCGGCTCACCGGGGCCGGCTTCGGCGGCTGCATCGTGGCGGTGGCCGACGCGGCGGCGGAGCCGGGCGTCCGCGCGGCCCTGGCGGAGGGGTTCTACCGCCCCCGCGGAGTGGCCGACGCGACCCCGCACCTGTTCAGCGTCGACCCCGCGGGTGGCGCGGGCGTCGGTCCGGCCTAGAGCACCCCCGCGCGGGGCAGCATGCGGAACAGCCAGGCCCCGGCGGCCGCGGCCACCGCCGTGTACAGCAGCCCCGCCGTCACCTCGCGGTAGAGCAGCGACCCGATCGCGAACATCGCGGCGTAGACCAGCAGCACCCCGAGGAACCAGCAGAGGAAGGCCGCGGGCAGGCTGTCGCCCGCGCCGCCCGGCACGCGCCCGGCCACCCGGGTCCAACCCGGTCCGCCCGGTCGGATCCTGTCGTGGAACCGGCGCAGCACCTCGGGGTCCGTGGGCGGAGTGAGGAACGTGACCGCGACCCACCCCACGGTGGTGATGGCCACGCCGATCACCAGCTGGAGTGCCGCGTCGAGCGGCGGCAGCCCGAGCCTCGGCCGCACGACCTCGAACCAGACGGCCACCGCGAACGAGATCACCATCCCGGCGATCTCGCTCCAGGCGCTCACCCGCCACCAGTACCAGCGAAGCAGGTAGATGAGGCCGGTGCCCGCGCCGATCTGCAGGAGGATGGCGAAGGTGCGGAAGGCCGATTCGAGCGCGAGGGACACGATGGCCCCCAGCGCCACGAGTACGACCGTCGCGATCCGTGCCACCGCCACGTAGTGCCGCTCGTCCCGCTCGCGGGCCACGAAGCGGCGGTACCAGTCCTCCACCACGTAGGAGGCGCCCCAGTTCAGGTGGGTGCTGATCGTGCTCATGTACGCCGCGGCGAGCGACGCCAGCATGAGCCCGAGCAGCCCCGAGGGGAGGAAGACGAGCATCGCGGGGTAGCCCAGGTCGTTGCCGAGGCTCCGCGGGTCGAGGTGCGGGAAGCGGGCCTGGATGGCGGCCAGGTCGGGATACACCACCAGGGACGCCAGGCCGACCAGGATCCAGGGCCAGGGCCGCAGCCCGTAGTGGAGCACGTTGAAGAGGAGCACCGAGAGGAGCGACTCCTTCTCGTTGCGCGCGGCGAGCATCCGCTGTGCCACGTACCCGCCCCCACCGGGCTCGGCCCCGGGATACCAGGTGCTCCACCACTGCACCGTGATCGGGATGACGAACACCATCACGGCGTTCCGCCAGTCGGCGAAGTCGGGCAGGAAGGCGGTCCGCCGGGCCACCTCCGGGTGGGCCAGCAGGCCGGCGAGTCCGCCGACCTCCGGGTGGCCCAGCGCGTACCACGCCGCGGCCACGGCGCCCGCCATCGCAATCCCGAACTGCATGACGTCGGTGAGCACCACGCCGCGCAGCCCGGAGCTGGCCGCGTAGAGCACCGTCACGGTGGCGCAGACCAGCAGCGTGGCCTCCCGGTCGAACCCGAGGAGCACGCCCGAGATCTTCATGGCGGCGAGGTTCACCGACGCCATGATCATCACGTTGAAGAAGACGCCGAGGTAGATGGCGCGGAATCCGCGGAGGAAGGCGGCAGGGCGCCCCGAGTAGCGGAGCTCGTAGAACCCGATGTCGGTCATCACCTCCGAGCGGCGCCACAGCCGCGCATAGAAGAAGACCGTGCACATCCCGGTGATGAGGAAGGCCCACCAGCTCCAGTTCTGGCTGACGCCGCCGGTCCGCACGATGTCGGTGACCAGGTTCGGCGTGTCGGTCGAGAAGGTGGTGGCGACCAGCGACACGCCCAGCGCCCACCACGGCAGCGTCCGGCCCGAGAGGAAGAACTCCCCGGTTCCCCGCCCGGCCCGGCGCGCAACGGCCAGCCCCACCGCGACGGTCACCACGCCGTACAGCAGGATCACGCCCCAGTCGAGCGTCGAGAGCTCCATCGAGTCAGTCCAGGCGGAAGGTGGCGGGGTAGGCTCCCGCGGCGTGCAGTGCGGCGAGCCGGCGGACCACGGCGTCCCGGTCCGCGGGGAAGGTCATTCCCAACCACTCAGCCCCGGCGGGAAGGACCCGAACCTCCAGCTGACCGGCCTGCACGAGGTCATCGATGGCGTTGCTCAGGTAGAACTCGGCCTCGGGGTCACCGCCGTGGGTCTGGAGGAACGCGGCGAACCGATCCGTGAGCAGCGGCACGGCCTCCACCGGGAGGCCGAAGAGGTTCATCGAGACGATCGTGTCGGGCGGGAGGACGATGGACCGGCCGGTCCCGTCCCGACCGAGCACCCGCCCGCCCTCCCGGGCCAGGCCGGTGACCTCGCGGACCGCCCGGAGCCGGCCCGAGGTGCCGACCTCGCAGATGCCGCGGGAGACGCCACCGGCGGGCGACAGCGTGGCCGCGAGCGGGTAGCCGACCATCGCCGCCCCGCTGGCCGACCGGAGGTGCCGGCCGAGGGCCGCCCAGGCGGCGTGCCCGTAGAAGTCATCGGCGTTGCAGACTGCGAACGGCCCGTCCATCAGGCCGCGTGCAGCGAGCACGGCGTGGCCCGTGCCCCAGGGCCGGGTGCGCCCCTCCGGCGGGACCGCGCCGCCGGGCAGGTCCGACGGCTCCTGCGCCGCGAAGGCCATCGGGACCCGCCCGTGGATCCGCTCCAGGTGCGCGCGGAGCTCCGGCTCGAGCGCCTCCCGGGTGACGACCACCACCTGGCCGAAACCCTCGCGCCGGGCGTCGAGGATCGCGTAGTCGAGCAGCGCCTGTCCGCCCGGGCCCACCGGGTCGAGCTGCTTCGGCCGGCCATACCGGCGGGCCAGCCCGGCGGCCAGCACCACGAGCGCCGGCCGCCCGCCCACCTCAGCGCTCCCGGAACGTCCGGGCGGGGGGGAAGCACTCCAGTGCCCCGCCGCCCCGCGCGCCCGCGGGGGCGAGCGCCCGCTCACGGCCGAGCGGCACGGGATCCTCGCTCGCGAGGTAGGCGAGCATCGCAGCCGTGATGGCGTTGGTCTGGAGCTCCGGCAGGACGATCTTGTCCCAGGTGTCCAGCGTGGTGTGCCAGGTGTACTGCCGGTACTCCTCGTACTCGGAGGTGAGCCGGAATCCCGGGGCGCCGCGACAGAGGAAGGAGTAGTGGTCGCTGCCGGTGTTGGTGAGTTCCCCCGGGGCCGGAAGCTCGAGGCGGCCGGAGAGGTCACGGGGCAGCTTCGCCATCCACCGCGCGAGGTGTCCGATGCCGTCCAGGAACCCGTAGGCCTGGACCTCCTGGACGCGCCAGGTGCCGTTGTCCTGGTTGAAGCTGGCGTAGAGCCGCTGGACCACCTCGGGATGGTCGGCCGCGAAGCTCCCCGAACCCACCAGGCCCTGCTCCTCCGCACCCCAGTGCCCGACCAGGATGGTCCGCTTCGGGTTGGGATAGGCCGCCTTGAGCAGCCGGGCCGCCTCGAGCATCATCACCGTGCCGGTGCCATTGTCGGTGGCGCCGGTGGCGCCGTGCCAGGAGTCGAGGTGCGCGCCCAGCAGCACGTACTCGTCGGGCTTCTCGCTTCCGCGGAGCTCGGCCACGACGTTGAACTCCGGCACCTCACCCAGGTCGCGGGTCTCGGCCGCCACCCGGAGCCGGGGCCCCTGGTTGTTGGTCGCGAGCCGAGCCAGGAGGCCGTAGTCCTCGCAGGAGAGGTCGAGCGCCACGGCGCGCCGGGTGAGTCCGCTGAACACCCGCGTGGCGCCCCACCCGCCCGACCAGTTGCTGGTCAGCACCCCGGCCGCGCCCGCCGAGTCGAGCGCCTTGAGCGCATCACCGGGGTTGCCCTTGAAGGCGGCGAGCCGGGGGGCCCACGCCCGCCGGCCTGCCTGCCGCACCGAGTCGGCCCACTTCACCGTCTCCGGCAGGGCGTACTTTTCGAGCTCCTGCCGGGCGCGGCACATCGGCTCCGGCGGCGTCGTGAGGACGAACTTCCCGCGCGCCGTCGGCAGCCAGGCGTCGAATTCGGCACGCGTGGCGGCCTCGGGCAGGACCACCACCGGGCCCTCCACCGGCCGGGCCGCGCCGGCGCTCCACGCGAGCAGGTGTGCCACCAGCGTCTGCCGCCGCGGGGCGACCAGGTCGGCGTGCACCGCACCGGCGGCCCATCCCTTCCACGTGCCGTAGCGCTCCTGGCGCACCGGGATCCCCCACTCGCGGTAGCGTTGCTCGACCCAGTCGCGCGCCGCCTGCATGTTCGGCGTTCCCGCGAGGCGCGGGCCGATCGAATCCATCAGTACCTGGCCCAGCCGGCCGGCCTGGCCGTTCTGCGTGCCCTCCTGCCAGATGGCTCGGAGGACCGGATCCTCCACGGTGACGTTCTGCGCCGGCGCCGCGCGGGGGGCGAGGGCGGGCAGGAGGGCGAGCAGGGCGGCGAGGGCGGCGCGGCGCGACATCGGGATGCCTCGGGAGTCGGACGGAGTGTCCGGCGAATATCGTCGCGCGGTGGGGCGCCGGGGAAGTCCCGGCTCTGGCGCCCGCCGGGCCGCGACGCCAGTTTCCCAGCATCTCCCGCTCAAGGCCGCCCGTGGACCGACGCCGCGCCCTCCACGTCCTCGGCACCGGCACCCTGGCCGGTGCGGTGTCTGCCGCCGCCGCGCCCGCCCCGCTCCTCGCCCTGGCCGAGCGCGCCCGCACGCGCGCTTTCTCCGTGCTCTCGCCGGCGCGCGCCGCCTTGGTGGCGGAGCTCGGGGAGCTGATCCTCCCGGCGAGCGACACCCCCGGGGCCCGGGCCGCGGAGGTGGAGCGCTTCGTGGACCTGATGCTCGCCGAACAGGTGGAGGAGCCGGCCCGCGCGGAGTTCCTCGCCTTCCTCGACGGCGTGGACGCAGAGAGCGGCCGCCGCTTCGGCGGCCCCTTCCTCGGCGCCACCCCCGCCGAGCGCTTCACCCTGTCGGGCGAGCGGGACGCCGCCGCGTTCGCGGTGGCGACCGACGCGGAGGCGGGCCCCGACGCCCGCGGCTGGCGCCGGCTCAAGTCGTGGGTCCTCGCGGGGTATTACACGTCGAAGGTCGGCTCGGAGCAGGAGCTCCGCCGCCGGATCATCCCCGGCAGCTTCGACGGATGCGCCCCGCTCCGGCCCCGGGGGGAGGAGCCGTGACCCGCCGCGAGGAATGGGATGCCATCGTGGTCGGCTCCGGGATCAGCGGGGGGTGGGCGGCCAAGGAGCTGTGCGAGCGCGGGCTCCGGACCCTGGTGCTGGAGGCGGGGGGCCCCATCGACCCGGCCCGCGACTACGTCGAGCACGTGCAGGCCTGGGAGCTGCCCCACCGCGGCTACGGCGACCGCGCCGCGCTCGAGCGCGAGCAGCCGGTGCAGCGGCGGTGTTACGCCTGCGACGAGTGGAGCGCCAAGTTCTTCGTCAGCGACCGGGAGAACCCCTACACCACCCCCGAGGGCCAGACGTTCCTCTGGATCCGCGGCCGTCAGGTGGGTGGGCGGTCGATCATGTGGGGTCGCCAGGTCTACCGCTGGAGCGACCTCGACTTCGAGGCCAACGCCCGGGACGGCCACGGCACGGACTGGCCCATCCGCTATGCCGACATCGCGCCCTGGTACGACCACGTCGAGCGCTTCGTCGGGGTCTCCGGGCGCACGGAGGGCCTGCCCCAGCTGCCCGACGGCCAGTTCCTCCCGCCGATGGCGTTCACCTGCGCCGAGCAGGCGGTCCGCGACCGCCTGGAGGCGGCCTACGGCGGCACGCGCCGGCTCACGATGGGCCGCGCGGCCATCCTCACCGTGAACCACCGGGGGCGCGCCGCCTGCCACTACTGCGGCCCCTGCGAACGCGGCTGCATCACCCACAGCTACTTCAGCTCGATCGCCGCCACCCTCCCCGCGGCGCGAGCCACCGGGCGCCTCACCCTTCGCCCGCGGAGCGTGGTGCACTCCCTGGTGCTCGGCCCCGACCGCCGCCGGGTGGCCGGGGTCCGCGTCATCGACGCCGACACCCGGACGCCGATGGAGTTCCGGGGGCGCCTGGTGTTCCTCTGTGCCTCCGCGCTCGAATCGACCCGCCTCCTGCTGAATTCCGAGGGACCCGACGGGGGCCCCGGGCTCGGCGCGTCGAGCGGAGCCCTGGGCCGGTACCTGATGGACCACACGATGGGCGGCGGCGCCAGCGGCCTGGTCGACGGCTTCGCCGACCGGGTCGTGACGGGCCAGCGGCCCAACGGGATCTACCTCGCCCGCTTCCGCAACGTGACCGAGCAGCACCCCGGCTTCCTCCGCGGGTATGCCTACCAGGGCGGTGCCAACCGCGGGGGATGGACTCGCGGCCAGTCGATGCCCGGCATCGGTCGGGACTTCAAGCACGCCCTCCGGACCCCGGGGCCGTGGCGGATGCAGCTCTACGGCTTCGGGGAGTGCCTCCCCCGCGCAGAGAACCGGGTGGAACTCGATCCCGTCGTGCGGGACGCGTGGGGCGTGCCCGCGCTCCGGATCCACTGCGCCTGGGGCGAGAACGAGCGGGCGATGCTCGCGGACATGCGGGACCAGGCGGCCGAGATGCTCGGCGCCGCGGGCGCCACCGACATCCGCCCCTTCCTCCAGGACAACCCGCCCGGCCTCACCATCCACGAGATGGGCACGGCGCGGATGGGCCGGGATCCGGCCACCTCGGTGCTCAATGGCTGGAACCAGGTCTGGGAGGCCCCGAACCTGTTCGTCACCGATGGGGCCTGCATGGCGAGCTCCGCCAACCAGAATCCCTCCATCACGTACATGGCGCTGACCGCCCGGGCGGCGGCGCACGCCGTCGAGCTGCTCGGCCGGAACGAGCTCTGACGATGCGACGGCGCGACTTCCTGCTGGCAGGCACCACCGCCGCCATCGCCGGCCGGGCCCACGCCCGGTCCCCGGTGGCTCGCGGCCCGGGCCTCGTGACCCTCCCCCCGCCCGGCATCCAGCTCTATTCGCTCCGGGGCGAGATGCGGCGGGACCTCGAAGGCACCCTCCGCCGCCTGGGGACCCTGGGCTACCGGGAGGTCGAGTTCGCCGGCTACTTCGAGCGCACCCCGAGGCAGGTGCGGGACGCAGTTCGTGCCGCGGGACTGGCCGCTCCCGCCGCCCACGTGCCGCTCGAGTCCCTCGGGGATGGCACGCTGGCCGCGGCCGCGGACTCGGCGCTCGAGGCGGGACACGTCGGGCTCATCGTGGCCTGGCTCCCGGAAGCACTGCGCGACACCCTCGACCGGTGGCGGGCCATGGCCGACCGGTTCAACGCCATCGGCCGGGCGCTCGGGGAGCGGGGCCTCCGCTTCGCCTACCACAACCACGACTTCGAGTTCGCCCCCCTCGAGGGCCGGGTGCCGTACGAGATCCTGCTGGAGCGGGCCGACCCGGCCGTGGTGGGGCTCGAGCTGGACCTCTACTGGGCCACGAAGGCGGGCCACGACCCCGTGGCCCTGGTGCGGGCCCACCCGGGCCGCTTCCCGTTGGTGCACGTCAAGGACGCCTCCCCGCCGCCGGAGCGCCGCCAGGTGGACGTGGGCGCGGGCACCATCGACTTCGGGGCCGTCTTCGCAGCCGCCGGCGGTCGCATCATCCACGCCTTCATCGAGCACGACCAGCCGGCGGACCCGTGGGCCTTCGCCACGGCGAGCCTGACGGCGTACCGGAAGCTCGGCGCGTGAGCGCCGACGGCGTCTCCCGCCGCGACTTCCTGGCCGCGGCAGCAGCGCTGCCGGCAGCTGCCACCCTGCCCGGCCCCGGGACCCGGTCGGGCCCGGACCTCCGACCCTCGACCCCCCTCCGCCAGGCCACCTGCCGCTGGCCCTACGCCGGCCTGTCGCTCCCCGACCTCTGCCAAGTGGCCCGGGGGGCCGGACTCACCGGAATCGACCTCCTGCACCCCGACGAGTGGCCGGTGGTCCGGGACCTGGGCCTGTCCGTGGTCACCGGCAACTCGACCCGCCGCCGGACCTTCCTCACCGACGGGCTCTGCGACCCGGCGATGCAGGCCACCGTGCTCGGCGAGCTCGAGGCGGCGATCCCGCTCGCGGCCGCCGCCGGGGTGCCGCAGGTCATCGCGCTCACCGGGAACCGCCGGGGCCGGAGTGACGCCCAGGGCATCGAGGCGAGTGCCGCCGCCCTCCGCCGGATCGCGCCGCTGGCGGAGGAGCGCGGGGTGACCGTGGTGGTGGAGATGTTGAACAGCCTGGTGGATCATCCCGACCATTTCGCCGACCGCACCGCGATCGGCGTGGCCATCGTCGAGGCGGTGGGCTCCCCCCGGGTGCGGCTGCTCTACGACGTCTACCACATGCAGGTGATGGAGGGAAACGTGATCGCCACCCTCCGACGCCACCTGCCGCTCATCGCCCACGTGCACACCGCGGGGGTGCCCGGGCGCCACGAGCTCGACGGGCGCCAGGAACTCCACTATCCCGCCATTGCCGCAGCGCTCGCCGCGGCGGGCTACGGCGGGTGGGTGGCGCACGAGTTCGTCCCCACCCGCGACGCGCTCCCGGGCCTGCGGGAGGCCGTCGCGGCCTTCCAGGCGGCCTAAGCACTCACCGCGGAGCCCGCGGAGGGAATCACCGCGCTCCTCCGCGCCCTCCCGCGGTGATCGACCCCATTGCCCCGTGCACCGGCGGCGCGTAGGATTGCGACGACTCCTCCCGGAACCTCCCCCGATGCGCATCAGGCAGCCCCGCCGCACCTACGACGTCTGCATCGTCGGCTCCGGCGCGGGCGGCGGCATGGCGGCCTATGCCCTGACGCAGGCCGGAGCCGACGTCGTGGTCCTCGAGGCCGGCGGCCCGTGGGACAACGCGCGGAACGGCGCGATGCTCACCTGGAACTACGCCTCGCCCCGGCGCGGCGCCTCCACCAGGGAACGGCCCTTCGGCGAGTTCGACGCCTGCATCGGCGGCTGGGACATCGAGGGCGAGCCCTATACCCGCGCGCCCGGCACCACCTTCGACTGGTGGCGGGCCCGGATGGTGGGCGGCCGCACCAATCACTGGGGCCGGATCTCCCTGCGCTTCGGCCCCGACGACTTCCGGCGGAGGTCGCTCGACGGCCTGGGCGACGACTGGCCCATCGGGTACGCCGACCTCCGGGAGTACTACGACCGGGTCGACCGGCTCATCGGCATCTTCGGCAGCGCCGAGGGCCTGCCCAACGAGCCCGACGGCGTCTTCCTCCCGCCGCCGAAGCCGCGCTGCTACGAGCTGCTGGTCAAGCGGGCGTGCGACCGCCTGAAGGTCACCTGCATCCCGTCGCGGCTCTCGATCCTCACCCGGCCCCTGAACGGCCGGCCCGCCTGCCACTACTGCGGGCAGTGCAACCGGGGCTGCGCGGTGAATGCGAACTTCTCCTCCACCAACGTCCTCCTCCCGCCGGCGCAGCGGACCGGGAAGCTCACCCTGGTGACCAACGCAATGGCCCGGGAGGTGACCGTCGGCCCCGACGGCCGCTGCACCGGGGTGAGCTGGATCGACAAGACCTCCGGCCGGGACGAGCACGTGCCGGCGCGGATCGTGGTGCTCGCCGCTTCGGCCTGCGAGTCGGCGCGGATCCTCCTGAACAGCCGGAGCGCAGCGTTCCCGCAGGGCCTCGCCAACGGCAGCGGCGTGGTCGGGAAGTACCTGACCGACACCACCGGCACCGACGTGGCCGGCTTCATCCCCGCCTTGATGGACGGCCTCCCCCACAACGAGGACGGGGTGGGCGGCATGCACCTCTACTCGCCCTGGTGGCTCGACAACCGGAAGCTCGACTTCCCCCGGGGCTACCACATCGAGGTCTGGGGCGGACGCGGCATGCCGGGTTACGGCGCCCTGGGCGGCATCCATCGGTACCCGGCGGGCGGCGGCTGGGGCAAGGCACTCAAGGACGACTACCGCCGGATCTGGGGCAGCACCATCGGGTTCTCCGGCCGTGGCGAGATGATCCCGAACCCCGACTCGTACTGCGAGCTGGACCCGGCCGTCGTGGACCGCTGGGGGATCCCGGTGCTCCGGTTCCACTGGAAGTGGGGCGAGCACGAGTACCGCCAGGTCCGCCACATGCAGGAGACCTTCCGCGCGCTCATCGCCGAGATGGGCGGCCAGGTCTTCTCCCCGATGCCCACGCGCGAGCAGGGGTACGGCATCGCCCCGGGCGGGCGGATCATCCACGAGCTCGGCACGGTGCGCATGGGGACGGATCCCGGACGCTCCGCAGTGAACCGCTGGGGCCAGGCCCACGAGGTGGCCAACCTCTTCGTCGTCGACGGCGGGCCGTTCGTCTCCCAGGCCGACAAGAACCCGACCTGGACCATCCTCGCCCTCGCGTGGCGGGCCGCCGACTACATCGTCGAGCAGCGGAAGCAGGGGAGCCTCCGATGACCGATGTCTCCCGGCGCCAGGCGCTGGCCGCCCTCGGCTCCGCGGCCGGCCTGGCCGGGGCGTTCGCCTGCGCCCCGGCCGACGTGGATCGCGCCGCCCGCGAGGCCGCCCGGGCGAAGGCCGCCGGCGGCTTCACGCCGCGCTTCTTCACCGCCGACGAGCTGGCCACCGCGACCCTGCTGGCCGACCTCATCCTGCCCCGGGACGAGCGCTCCGGGAGCGCCTCCGAGGCCGGCGTGCCCGAGTTCCTCGATTTCGTCCTGGCCGAGGAGATGACCGACCCGGTCCGGATCCGCGGCGGGCTCGGCTGGCTCGACCGCGAGTGCCGCGACCGCTTCGGGAAGCGCTTCCTCGACTGCGAGGTGCCCGAGCGCGCGGCCCTGCTTGACGACATCGCATGGCCGGCGCGGGCCCGGCCGGAGCACAGCCAGGGCGTCGCCTTCTTCAGCGCCTTCCGCGACCTCGTTGCCGGCGGCTTCTGGTCGTCGAAGGTCGGGGTCGAGGACCTCGGCTACCAGGGCAACGTGGTCGTGACCGAGTGGAAGGGCTGCCCCGAGGAGCAGCTGCAGAGACTCGGCGTGAGTTACGGGTGAGCGGGGAGCGGGGAACGGGGAGCGGGGAGCGGGCCACCACCCTCCCGCTCCCTGCTCCCTGCTCCCCTCTCCCCTTCGACCTTCGACCTTCGACCTTCGACCCCCCCGTGCCCCAGCCCCTTGGCATCGGCCTCATCGGCTCCGGTTTCAACGCCCGCTTCCACCTCCAGGCCTTCACCGGTGTCCGCGACGCCGACATCCGCGGGGTGTGGAGCCCCCACCGGGGCCGGGCCGGGAGCGCGGCGGCGCTGGCCCGCCAACTCGACGTCGGCCCCGAGGCGAGGGCCTACCGCTCCATCGCCGAGATGGTGGCCGACCCCTCGGTGGACGCGGTCTGGCTCTGCGGTCCCAACCACGCCCGGATCGAGAACGTGGAGGAGCTCACCGACACCGTGCTCCGGGGCCGGGGCGAGCTCGTCGGGCTCGCCTGCGAGAAGCCGCTCGCGCGGAACGTCGCGGAGGCGACGGCCGTCCTCCGCATGACCAGGGCGGCCGGCCTCCGGCACGGGTACCTGGAGAACCAGGTCTTCGCGCCGCAGGTGAGCCGCGGGCGCGAACTGCTCTGGGCCCGGGGGGCCGCCATCACCGGCCGCCCCTACCTGGCGCGCGCCGCCGAGGAGCACGCCGGGCCCCACATGCCCTGGTTCTGGCGGGGCGACCTCCAGGGCGGCGGTGTCCTCAACGACATGATGTGCCACTCGGCCCTGGTGGTGTGGCATCTGCTCACCGAGCCGGGACAGCCCCTCTCCACCGTGCGGCCGAAGCGGGTCACCGGGCACATCGCGAGCCTCAAGTGGACCCGGCCCGAGTACGCCCGCCGGCTCAAGCGCGCGATGGGCGTGGACTACGCGAAGCGGCCCTCGGAGGACTTCGCCAGCGTCACCATCGAGTTCGAGACCCGGGACGGCCACACGGTGCTGGGCGAGGCCTCCACCAGCTGGAGCTTCGTCGGCGCCGGCCTCCGGCTCTCCTCCGAACTGCTCGGCCCCGAGTACTCGATGTCGTGGAACTCGCTCGACACCGGCCTCAATCTC
>JAICEH010000029.1 GCA_025924275.1 Gemmatimonadales bacterium
GAGGTGGCGGCCGGAGTCGCTCCGTGGCGGCCCCTTGTTCACCAGGACGTCCTTCGCGGCGTAGGCGTTGGCCCGCGCCTGCCCGGCCGAGCGCGCCACCGCGTAGCCCGTGCCGGGACCCTGCGTCAGCAGCACCTCGTAGACCAGGCTCTCGGTCGGCGTGAAGCCGAAGGGCGTGAGGTCGAGGCGATCGGTCAGGCGTACTCCAGGTCCCACCCGAGCAGTTTCGCGATGAGGGCGAGCCGGAAGGTCACGTCGGCCATGCGGGACTCGGGCGACCGCCCCTCGGCGGCGAGCGGCCAGGCGTGGTAGCTGGCCGGGCTCTCCGGCTTCGGGGCCGAGCGCAGGTTCCTCGGGTGCCAGACGCCGCGGTCATCCACGTCTTCCAGCAGCCGCCTGAGCCCGAGATTGGCCGGCTCGGAGTGCGGCAGGGTGCCCAGCCGCGCGAGCAGCTCGTAGAAGTGGAGCGCCAGCGGAATGTCCTTCGGCGCGCCTCGCGAGTCGGTGTCCACCGGGTCGCCAAGCAGGAGGTGCTCGGGTGCCACGGCCGCCTTGCCCACCTGCACCGTGAAGGCCTGCCGGGGCGCCGGCTTGGCCAGGTACTCGCCCAGCCGGGTGACGAATCCGGCGCGCTCCCGCTGCAGGCTGGGCATCGCCGCGAGCATGGCGACCGAATACCAGCTCGGCGGATACGCCTCCGGGTGCAGGATCGTCTGCCGTCCTGCCCTGGTGAGGGGTGCCTCCGCCAGCGGGCTCCGGAGGAACTGGGACACGGCACTCGCCACCTTGTGACCGGCGCCCCGCAGCCGCGGATCCTCGAGATGCCCCGCCTCCGCCAGCGCCGCCGAGGCCGCCTCCCGGATGAGCCAGCGGACCCAGGCCTCGGCCGCCGGCTCCGTCGAACCGATCGCCTGCCACTCGAACATCAGGGCGGGATCGTCATCCCGGCTCAGCAGCCGGAAGAGCAGCCGGTCGGCCAGGCGGAGGGCGCGATGGGCGGGGGTGAGGCCGTGCTGGCTCAGCAGGCGGTACTGCGGGATGGTGCCGGTGTCCTTGAGGCCCCGACCCTTGTCGGCATCGGGCGCGAGCAGGTTGCCGCCCCAGGTGCCGTCCTCCCCCTGCTTCCTGAGCACCGTCTGGACCGGTTTCGACTCGGCCACCGCGGCCAGCGCCGCCGCCAACTCCTCGGCCGGGACGCTGCCCGGAGGGGCGAGGTCCCGGAAGGTCCGGTACCGGATGGCCTCCCCCCCGTGCTCCAGGAGCCAGGTGAGGGGGACCCGGTGCGAGGTAGGCAGTTCCAGTGGATTCCCCCCGGTCGAGGTACCAGAATGGCCGGCAAAGATACTATTGCCGAACCACTACTACCAGTCGCGCGCCCCAGGGGCCAGAGCCGGATGAGGCGGACGCTCTAAGTCACTATTATCCAGTAGATTGCGCTTTACCGACGTAACTGACTGGGTAGCCAGTCTCTAACTTCGCGGCTCCCCAGGTGCCGGGGTCCGTCAGCGGAAGGGGCAGGCCCCCGGTCGACCGAGTCGCGCCAGGAACGCCTCGATCGCCCCCGCCACCTCCTCGGGGTGGGCCACCTGGGGTCGATGGAATGTGCGCGGGAAGGCGACGAGGCTGCCGCACGGCAGCTCCCGGACCAGCCGCTCCCCGACCGCGTAGGGCACCACGGGATCGAGCGTCCCCCAGATGAGGAGCACGGGCTGGCGGATCTGGGCGAACCTCCCCCGGAGTGCCGTGAAGTCGAAGTCCTCCGCCACCCGGGTGGCCGCGACTCGATAGGCCGGGTCGGAGAGCGGCTCGTAGGCGGCGAGCGGCCCGTCGTCCAGCCAGGCCGGTGCGTGCACCGGGATCGCCCAGGCCCGTGCCGCCTCCCACCACCCGATCGCGGCCGCACCGCGGGCGCCGAGGCTGTCCACCAGCCCCTCGAGCCCGACCGAGTCCCCCGCCGGTGCCACGAGCACCGCGGCCAGCACCCGGTTCGGCCGTGCGAGGGCCAGTCCCGCGGCGAGCTGCCCCCCCATCGAATGGCCCACCACCACCACCGGCCCCTCCGTCTGGTCCAGCACCGCCGTGAGGCGGTCGAGCTGGGTCGGGTAGTCGTAGGCCGCGTCCGGCTTGTCCGAGAGGCCGAACCCGGGGAGGTCCACGGCGAGCACCGCGCGGCCTCGCGCCAGGCGGTCGAAGATCCCCTGCCACGTCACCAGCGACTCGCCGTAGCCGTGCAGCAGGAGGAGCGTCGGCCGGCCCTGGCCCGCGCGGACGGCGCGGAGGGTCAGGTTGCCGGCGGCGAGCCGGGCGGCGTGATGTGTCGGGGCCGGCGCGGGGGAGTGCAGGACCGTGACCAGCGGGAGCAGCAGGAGGACGACGAGGATGCGGCGCATTCGCCGGTCAGGGGATCGGGCACTCCACCACGTGGATGGCGCCCGGGGCCAGGCCGAGGAAGCGCTCGCTCGTCAGCACCAGGCGGCGGGCGTCGAGCCAGGTCACTCCCTCCCCCTGGGGCTCGAGGCCCGCAACCGAGCAGGCGAGCGGGGGGGAGCCGAGCGGCTCGAGCCGGCCTTCCGGGTCGAGCCGGAAGAAGTGCAGCCGGCGATAGCTGCGGATGACGGCCACCTCTCCGTCGGGCGACAGGGCGGCGCCCGTGACGCGGTCGGAGAGCGAGGTGCCCGGATCGAGTGGCAGCGCGCCCAGCGCCTCCGCGACCACCGGCTCCACCGAGCCCCACGCCGTCCGCGGCACCCGGAAGTGGAGCACGCCGCCGCTCCGCCCCTTGGTGACCAGGTGCACGTCGCCCCGCACGTCCACCAGCATCGCCTCCACGTCGTGGGGCGCATCCGGGTAGCGGACCCGGAGGCGCTCCGCCGGCGCGGTTGCCCCGCGGCCCCCGGCCTCCGCCGGGGGCTCGGGCACGCGGAAGATCTCCACCTCCGGACGGACCTCGGCGTTGTCGCCGGTGTCGGCGATGTAGAGGCAGGTCGCGGCATCGCACGGCCCCGCCGCCAGGTCCTCCCAGTCCCGGTTGGCCGCGCCGGTGACGGTGAAGCTCCCCAGGTCGGCGCCCAGCGTGTCGGTGGCGAAGAGGAGCGGGTCGTTGCCGGAGTCGTTCACCGACCACACCACGCCCGCCCGGCCGGGGCTGGCCGCCGCACCGGAGCTCTCGGAGAGCCGCGGATCGGCGAACCAGCCGGTCCGGTCCGCCCGGTGCGGGGCCCGGACCACCCAGTCCGCCCCGTCGCGGGGCGCCGGCGCGGCCCCGATCGCCGCGGCCAGGACTCCCGCGAACGCCAGCCGCTTCATCGGGCGGCGCTCGCCTCCGGCGTCGCGTCGCCGCGCGCCGGCCGGAAGATCCGCGGGTCGTAGACGCTCCGGGGATTCCAGAGCACCCAGCCCTCGAGCCCGAGGTCGTACCCCGCCTTGATCTGCGCCCGGACGTGCTCGGGGCCGTACCGCGGCGGGCCCAGGGTGAAGGCCTGGAGGTAGGGACGGACCTCCGCGGGATCGGTGACCTTGGCCGAGCGCCGGAGGCCGTCCTCGAGGGCCCGCTTGACCACCTCGTACGGTGCGGCGTTCGGGCTCGCGAACCCGTACATCCCGCGGTAGTAGTGGCTGGGATAGACCATCGGGAGCACGACGTCGGCCACGGTCACCAGGTCCTCCCAGACCTGGCCGATGCCGAGGTCGCCCTCCGCGACCGTCGTCATCCCGAAGACGTCGAGCGTGAAGGGCACGCCCAGCGGCTCGATCCGGTCGCGCAGGAGCGCGAGGTTCCGGCGGACGCCGTCGCGGGTGGACTCGCCCTCGCGCCGCGCGCCGTAGCGCGCCCGGGCCATCCGCGACCTGGGCTCGTCGGGGAAGCGCACGTAGTCGTACTGCAGCTCCGCGAAGCCGAGGCGCACCGCCTCCTCGCCGAGCTGGGCCGCGTAGATCCACACCGAGTCGCGGAAGGCATCCACCCACGCCCGGCCCTGGCGGTCGCGCCAGAAGCCCCCGTCCACGTCCTGGATCGACCAGGCCGGCTTCCCCAGCGCGAGCAGCGGGTCCTTCGCGACGACGATCCGCGCGATCGGGAAGATCCCCTTCTCGTGCAGCAGCGCCAGCCGCTCGCGCACGTCCCGGGCGCGGAGCTCCTTGTTGGCGCCGATCGCCTCGGCGGTGGGGACTCCGGAGCGGTAGGTGAGGTAGCCGGTGTCGTCCTTGACGTCGATCACGAAGGCGTTGACCTCGGTCGAGTCGGCCAGGCGGACGAGGTCGTAGAACCGCTGGCTGCCGAAGACCCACGCCGTGAGGTAGAGGGCGCGGACCGCCGCCGGCGGCTTGGGGGTCGGCGGCGCGGGGTAGGGCGCGTCCGGGGTGGGGACGGGCAGGGTGGGTGCCGCGGCTGCCGGCAGCTCGTCACCCCACCGGGTCGAGTCCTGGGCGGCGGCTGCCGCCGGGAGTGCCGCCGCGAGGGCGGCGAGAAGGAGGTGGCGGCGGATCACCGGCCCTCCGGCTGCACGACGATGGTCACGCGAGGTTCCTCCTGTCCGGCGAAGCCGATGGTGCGGATGCGGGCCGCGGCGATGCCGCGATTGACCAGGGCCGTCTTCACCAGCTCGGCCCGTTCCAGCGGAGCACGCCGGCCCGGCTGCCCGGCGCCGACGATCGGTCCGTACCCCCGGACGTCCACCCGGAGCCCGGGCCGGCTGCGGAGCGACGTGGCGACCTCGTCCAGCGTCGCGCGCGCGGCTGCGGAGCTGAGCGGGGACCTCTCGAACTCGGAGGCGCTCAGGGTCCAGGGGCCGCCGAGGGCGGAACAGCCGGTCGGCTCCACCGCGGTCCCCGCCGGCGTGCCGGGGCAGCGGTCGACGCCGTCGGGCACCGCGTCGCCGTCGCTGTCGAGCGGACAGCCGAGCCGGTCCACCACCGCCCCGGCTGGCGTGGCGGGGCAGCGGTCGAGCCCGTCCGCCACGCCGTCGCGGTCCCCATCCATCGGGCAGCCAGTCTCGTCCACCACCGTCCCGGCCGCGGTGCCGGGGCAGCGGTCGAGGGCATCGGCCACGCCGTCCCGGTCCTGGTCGAGCGGGCAGCCCTGCGGGTCCACGGCCTGGCCTTCCGCGGTCGTGGGGCAGCGGTCGAGGCCGTCGAGGACGCCGTCGCGGTCCCCGTCGGTGGGGCAGCCGCGCGGGTCCGCCCGGGCGCCCGCGGGCGTGCCGGGGCAGGCGTCGGCACGGTCCAGGACCCCGTCGCCGTCCGAGTCGGCGCTGGTGGCGCGGTTCGTCAGGAAGCTCAGGCCCAGGGTGGCCCCGTAGGTGAAGAAGCCGGGATCGGCCGAGGGCCGGTCGAGGTAGAAGTCGCCCCGGACGGCCACGCCCCGGCTCAGGTGCAGGCGCGCGCCCATGCCGGCGGAGAGGTTGAACTTCCCGCCGCACGGGTTGAGGCCGGTGGGGAGGCCGGGCGGGCAGTCCCCGCCGTACTTCGCCAGGCCACCGCCGAGCCGGACCAGGAAGGTGACCTGGTCACCGGCCGGCAGGTTGTAGAGCAGGTAGCCGGTCACCCCGAGGAGCCGCACCGCCTCCTGCAGGGTGCGGGTGTTGGGCTCCACCAGGGCCACCTCCGCCTCGAGGCCGAGCCGGGAGGGGAGCCCCACGCCGAGCCGGGCGACGCCGCCGACCTCGGGCCGGAGGTCCGCGGCATAGTCCCACGCCTGGTAGCGAATGCCGGCGCCGAACTCGACCCCGTATTCCGGGCCCTGGGCTCCCGCCGATCCCGGCGGGACGGCGGCGGCAAGCGCCAGCGCGGCGCCGAGACGATGCGGGAAGCGCAACATGGGCCGATAGATAGGACGCCTCGGTAGGCCTGACAAGGCGCCGCTTGGCACCGGCCCGGCCCTCCACTACGATAGGGCAGGGACCGGCGTCCGCCGGCCCCGGGCCCACCGCTTGAGCCAGGAGCGTGCCATGCAGGTCCGCATCCATTTCTGCGTCACCTGAAACTATGAGCCCCGGGCCGCCAGGCTGGCGGCCGAGCTCGAAGCCGCGTTCCCCGGCGTCGCGGTGATCCTCGTCCCCGGATCGGGCGGGATCTTCGACGTGCTGGTGGACGGGACGCGCGTCTTCTCGAAGAAGGAGACGGACCGGCACGCCGAGCCCGGCGAGGTCGTGCGCCTGATCCGGGAGACGGGCATCGCCTAGTGCGCATCGCCATCACCACCGGCGGCGGCGACGCCCCCGGCCTGAACGCGGTCATCCGCGCGGTGGTCCTCTCGGCCAACCAGCGCGGATGGCGCTGCTTCGGCATCCGGCGCGGCTTCCTCGGGCTGATGGAGGGCGACGGCATCCTGCCGCTCGGCCCGGACCAGGTCCGCGGGATCACCCACCAGGGCGGCACCATCCTCGGCACCACGAATCGGGGCAACCCGTTCCGCTGGCCGGTCGCGCGGCCCGACGGCACCGTCGAGGAGGTCGATCGCTCCGACGAGCTGGTCGCGGCCTTCCGGGCCAGCGGCTGGGACGCCCTCGTCTCGATCGGGGGGGACGGCTCCCTCGGCATCGCCCACGACCTCTGGCGGAAGGGCCTGCCCACCGTGGGCGTGCCGAAGACCATCGACAACGACGTGGCCGGCACCCTCTTCTCCTTCGGGTTCGACACGGCGGTGGCCACCGCCACCGACGCCATCGACAAGCTCCACTCCACCGCGGAGAGCCACGAGCGGGTGATGGTGGTCGAGCTGATGGGGCGGGACGCGGGGTGGATCGCGCTCCACAGCGGCATCGCCGCGACGGCCGACGTGATCCTCATTCCCGAGATTCCCTTCGACCTCGAGCCGGTGTGCGCCAAGATCCGGGAGCGGGACGCGAAGGGCCGGCGCTTCAGCATCGTGGTGGTGGCGGAGGGCGCGCGCCCGAAGGGGGGCGCCCAGGTGCTGGTGGAGCGGCGCCAGGCCGGCGGGGCCGACCGGCTCGGCGGGGTCGGCGCCCGGGTGGCGCAGGCCATCGCGGAGCGGACCGGGCGCGAGACCCGGTCGCTCGTGCTGGGCCACCTGCAGCGCGGCGGGTCGCCCACCACCTTCGACCGCCTCCTGTCGCTCCGGTTCGGGGCCGCGGCAGTCCGGGCCATCGCCGACGGCCGGTTCGGCACCATGACGGCCTTCACCCCGCCGACGATCTCCCTCGTGCCCCTGGCCGAGGTGGTGGGCCGCCCCCGGCTCGTGCCGGTGGACGGCGACACGGTCCAGACCGCCCGGGACCTGGGGATCGCGCTGGGGGACTAGGGCGGGCAACGGGCGGCCGGGCGCACCCGGGTGCCCGTCAGCGAAGCGGCGTCGTCAGGGTGTCGAGGACCAGCAGCGCATCGAGCACCGTCTCGGCGGCGGCCGTGAGGAACGCCGGCTGGATCCGCTCCACGTCGTCGGTGGGCCGGTGGTAGTCGGCGTGATCCTCCTCTCCGAAGTAGAGGAAGGGTACGCCGGCCCGATGGAAGGGCCCGTGGTCGGAGGCGAAGGTCCAGTCGTCTTCCAGCACCGCCCCGGCCCGGTCGTGTCCCAGCCGCACCAGGACGGCACTTCCCGCCGCCACCGCCTCCGCCACCGGCACCAGCCGCGGCCAGTGCGCCGTCCCGGCGATCCACAGCTCGTTGCCGGCGTTCCGACCCACCATGTCGAGGTTCACCATCGCCGCCATCCGCCCGGGCGCCGCCGGCGGGTCCGCCAGGAAGGCCGCCGAGCCGAGACTCCCCTGCTCCTCGGCGTCGAACAGCACCAGCACCAGCGTTGATGCCGGCGGATGCGCCCGGAACCACCGCGCCAACTCGAGCAGCACCGCCACGCCCGAGGCGTTGTCGTCGGCGCCGTTGTAGGTCTCGCCGCGCCGGACGCCGAGGTGGTCGTAGTGGGCGCCGACCACCAGCACCCGCTCCGGCCGGACCGCGCCCCGGAGGATCCCGGCCAGGTTGACGCCGGGCGGGCCGCCGTGGTCGCTCCCGGGAGCGAACTCCTGGGCGAATCCGTCGTCGGGCGCCGCGAGCCCGATGCTGTCGAACTGCGCGAGGAGCCAGCGCCGGGCGCGAGCCCCCCCCGCCGTGCCCGCCGCGCGACCCTCCATCGAATCGTGCGCCAGCACCCCGACCGCGGCCAGCATCCGGTCGCCGTCGAGGCGGGAGGTGCGGGTGGTGGGGGTCGCGGCGGGCACGGCACACGCGCCGGCCAGGAGCACCAGCGCGGACAGGGCCGCCGCCGGCCTCACGCCGCCGCCCCGCGCGGGTCGGGAAAGGACGCCGGCAGCACCGGCGGCACCTGGGGGAACCCGCCGAGGGCGAGGAACTGGTGCAGCAGCCGATACCCGTGCTCGGTCAGCACGGACTCGGGATGGAACTGCAGGCCGTGCACCGGCAGGCGGGCGTGCCGGACCGCCATGATCTCGCCGTCGCCGGCGCGCGCAATCACGCGGAGCTCGGGCGGCACCGAGCCGTCCTCGACCACCAGGGAGTGGTACCGGGTGCCGCGGAACGGGCTGGGGAGGCCCGCGAAGAGCCCGGAGCCGTCGTGGTGGATGTCGGAGGCCTTGCCGTGCATCGGCACCGCCGCGCGGACCACCCGGGCGCCGTAGGCCTGGGCGATGCACTGGTGGCCGAGGCAGATGCCGAGCACCGGGCACGCCCCCTCGAGCCGCCGGACCACCTCGACGCAGATGCCGGCGTCGTCGGGGGTGCAGGGCCCCGGGGAGATGATGAGGTGGCTGGGGGTCATCACCACGATGGACTCGACGCTCACCTCGTCGTTCCGCACGACGTTGCAGTCCGCGCCCAGCTCGCGGACGTAGCGCACGATGTTGTGCACGAACGAGTCGTAGTTGTCGATGACCAGGATCATCGGGCCGCCCCTGCTGCGAGGCGTGCGCGGGCGCCCTCGAGCAGCGTCTCGAAGAACGCCCGGCCCTTGGCGAGCGTCTCGTCGTACTCCTCGTCGGGGTCCGAGTCCGCGGTGATCCCGCCGCCCACGTGCACCAGGATCTCGCCCCCGGCCGCCACGGCGGTGCGGATGGCCACGCTGGTGCCCAGCGCGCCGGCGAAGCTCAGCCAGCCGATGGCGCCGCAGTAGACCCCGCGCCGCGTCGGCTCGATCTCGGTGATGATCTCGCAGACCCGCTGCTTGGGCGCGCCGGTGATCGAGCCGCCCGGCATGGTGGCGTCGAGCAGGTCGAAGGCGTCCCGCTCCGCCGCCAGCTCGCCGCGGATGGTCGAGACCAGGTGGTGCACCGTCGGGTGGGACTCGAGCCCGAGCAGCCGCGGCACCGCCACCGTGCCGGGCCGGCAGACCCGGGAGAGGTCGTTGCGGAGCAGGTCGACGATCATCACGTGCTCCGCGGCGTCCTTCTCGCTCGCAAGCAGCTCCCGGGCGAGCGCGTCGTCCCCGGCCGGCGTGGTGCCGCGGGGTCGGGTGCCCTTGATCGGCCGGGTCTCCACGAGGCGGGTGACGGGGTCGTAGGCCAGGAACCGCTCCGGCGAGATGCTCACCACCGCCCATCCCTCCGATTGCACCAGGGCGCCGAAGGGGGCCGGGCTCGCGCGGCGGAGCCGGCCGTAGAATTCGTAGGCGGTCTCGCGGAAGGGGCATTCGAAGCGCTGGGAGAGGTTCACCTGGAAGCAGTCGCCGGCCCGGATGAGCTCGCGGACCCGCTCCACGGCCAGGCCGTAGGTGAACCGGGTGAAGGTGGAGCGGAACCGGAGCGGCCCCTCCGGGTGGAGCTCCTCGATCGGGAAGGAGAGGGCGCGGGGGCGCTCCCGTGGGCGCACCGAGCGGCCGTCGGGCACGCGCGGGCCCAGCACCCGCTGCTTCGCGTCCCGCAGCCGCTCGGCCGCGCGGTTGAGCCGGTCGCCCGGCTCCTCGAGCGGGAGCCCGGTGGAGATGATCCAGGCGCGACCCACCTGGTGGTCCCAGGCGATCACCCAGTCGTACAGCCCCATCAGCAGGATCGGGAGCCCGACGTCGTCGTAGTACCGCACGATGCTGGCCGGCAGGTCGGTCTTCCAGTCGTACCCGATCCAGCCGGCGGCGCCGCCCTGGAACGGGGGCAGGCCGGGGTACTGCGGGAATCTCCACGGCGCCATTGCCTCCCGCAGGACGGCCATCGGGTCGGCGACGATGGTCTCCTCCGTGTCGAGCCGGCGGTCGATCCGCACCGTCTCGCGGGTCTGGCCGCGGACGACCTCCCAGGGGTCCGCGGTGAGGTAGGAGTAGCGGGCCAGCTCCGGCGGTCCGCCCTGGCCGTCGAGGAACACCAGGTGGGGAAGGTCGAGGAACTTGCCGCAGCAGGCCGCCGGGTCGGGGGCGGGGACCAGCTCCTCGATCAGGAACACTCAGGCCTCGCCGGACTGGACGAAGGTCCGCCGGGTGCCGGTGAGCGCCGATCCGGCGCCCGGGCGCCACAGCGCCAGGTCCTCGATCCGGCGCGCCAGCTCCAGGTCCTTGTCGGTGATCCCGCCGGCGCTGTGGGTGTTGAGCCGCACCGTGATCCGGCTCCAGGAGAGCGCCAGGTCGGGGTGATGATCGGCCGCCTCCGCCAGGAACCCGATCGCGTTCGCCGCCATCAGCGTGGCGGGCCATCCCTCCGTCGCGTAGTCCCGGCGGATGCTGCCGTGCTCCTCCCGCCAGCCGGGCAGGGCCTTCAGCCGGCCGGCCAGCTCCACGCCGCTCAGGGTCCGTTCCGCCTTGGCCATCGCTGCCTCCCTGTTCCCCGGCCGGCCGGAGGTGCCACTCCGCTCCAGCCTTTCAACCGGGGGTCAACGCAGGTTCAAACGCGGAGCGGGAGCCGGTAGGTGGCGCTCTGGCCCTCGCTCTCCTCCACCTCGACCTCGATCAGCGTGAGCTGCCCGAACCCGTCCGCCCGGAGCCGGGTCCAGACCGCCTCGGCGAAGTGCTTCGCCAGCTGCTCCGCGGTGGTGTTCTGGACCGGGACCAGCGCGCAGTCCGACCGGGGGAAGCGGAACCGGGGAGCGCCGAAGTAGGTCACGTCCACGAACTCCCCCGCCTCGGCCAGCTCCACCCGCGGGTGCCCCGTCGGGAGCAGCACCCGGTGGTCGATCGCGTCCACCATCGGCTTGAGCACGTCCTTGAGGATCGCGAAGTCGATGACGAAGAGGGCCTCGGCGTCGAGCGGTCCCTCCACCGTCACCCCGACCCGGTAGTTGTGCCCGTGCAGCGACTCGCACTTGTGGCCCGGGAAGGTGATGAAGTGCGCGGCGGAGAAGCTGAGGTAGCTCTTGGCGACGGTGACGCGATAGGTGCCGCTCACGGAAGGCCTCGCCCGCAGGGGAATCCGGGGGCCGAAAGGTAGGCCGCGGTCAGGCGGGCCGCAAAGCGCCGGCGGGGAGCACCAGGCCCGTGGCGCGCTCCACCGCGGGCTCGAGCAGCAGGTGCTCGCCGAAGTCGGGGAGCAGCACCCGCTCGGCGGCCTCGGCGTCGAGCAGGTCGGCGGGGACCAGCCCCACGAGCTCGCTCCGACCCACGGCGACCCCGGCTTCGGCCGCCAGGCGCATCACCCGTTCCGTGGCCTCCACGGGGCCGCACTCGAAGGGGCGGGTGAGGTTCATCGACACCTGCGCCACGCCGGGCGTGGCGAGCGGGACCCCCATCGCCTGGACCCCGGGAAGGCCGCCGCCCGATTCCCGGACCTGGGCGGCGATGGCCTTCGCGGCCGCCAGGTCGTTCCCGGCGAGCCAGACGTTCCAGGCCACCAGGGGTCCGCGGACCCCGATCGCCACCGCGCCGGCGGTCGGGTGCAGCTCCCGCGGCCCCGCGTCGGGCCGCCGCGCGGGGTCGTGGCGCACCGCGACGCGGAGTCGCTCGAACTGCCCCGAGCGGACCACGCGCAGGAGCCGGCGCTCCGGGGAAGTTGCGGCGTCGCCGTAGAGATAGGACGGGAGCGCCGCCTCCCGGCCCACCCGCACGGCCAGCCGGCGGGCGAGCGCCACCACCTCGCCGGGCTGGACGCCGCCCAGGCCCACGAACGGCACCACGTCCGCCGCCCCGATCCGCGGGTGCACCCCACGATGCCGGGTGAGGTCGATCGTCGCGGCGGCGAGCACGATCAGCCGGAAGGCCGCCTCCTCCGCCGCGGCGCGCTTGCCCACGAAGGTGAAGACGCTGCGATGGTGGTCGGGGTCGGCGTGGATGTCGAGGAGCGAGGCGCCGGGCACCGAGCGGACGGCGTCGGCCAGCCGCTCCAGTGCCGCCGGGTCCCGGCCCTCGCTCACGTTGGCAATGCACTCGACCAGCGGCATCCGTCCTCCGGCGGCGTCCGTGGGCTCCCGATGTCCTCGACCGGGGACGCGCAAGGGTTGGCGGCCGAAACCGTAACTCCCGGTCAATATAGCACTTGCCTGCGTGGCATGGGGCTCGCCTTCGGACGGAGCGAAGTCTCACCCCGTTCCAGATGGAGGTTCCCATGCGCCCGCTCCTCGGACTCGCCCTCGTGCCCGCGCTCGTCCTGGCGCCGCGGTCGGTTGCGGCGCAGGTCGCGGCCGACGTCGTGGTCCGCTCCGGCCCGGTGGCCGGCCGGGTGGTGGTCGGTCGTCCCTATCCCGAGGTCGTCGTGGTGGATCACGGGCGACGGTACTACCACCGTCCCTACTACGCGCCGCGGGTGATCGTGGTCGAGCGGTATCATCGCGGCCCGAGGGGCGTGGCACACGGGTACTGGCGGAAGCACGGCTGGCGGCCGGTCACGCTCTACTACATCGACGGCCGGTTCTACGACCGCCCGTGGCGGGGCGCCCGGTACGTGTCGGAAGTGGTCGTCTACGAGCGCGGCGGGCGCTACCTCGTGCCCCGCGACTTCCGCTACGACGGCCGCGACTACCGCCGCGCATACTACGACTACTGGGAGGACCGGGACGACCGTCGCGACTACTACGACGACGACCGGTGGGCCGACCGCGACCGGTACGACCGCGACTGAACGCCTCTCGGGCGCCGCACGGCGCCTCCATCCTGGATGCGGCACCCGACGCCCCCGCCCGAGCCCGAGCGGGGGCGTCGGCCTGTCGGGGGGCCGGTGGACCGGTAGCTTCAAGGGATGAGGATCCGCCTTGCCGCCGCCGCGTTGGTCCTCGGTGCCGTTCCCGTGGTGGCCCAGGAGGCCGCCCCGCCCATCCCGCGGGCGGGCCTCGTCGTCACCCGCTCCGCCCGGCTCGCCCCCGGGGTCTGGCGCCTCCCGGCGCCCGGCCGCGCTGATGCGGCGGTGATCACGATCCGGGGCGACTCGCTCACCCTCGACCTCACCGGCGTCACCCTCGAGGGCGCCGACCCGTTCGCCGACCCCGACACCTTCGAGGGCGTGGCGATCCGGGTCGAGGGCGGGCGCGGGGTCCGGATCACCGGCGGGACCATCCGCGGCTACCGGGTCGGCATCCAGGCCCTGGGCACGCGGGATCTCGTGATCCAGGGTGCCGACCTGGGCGGCCAGTGGAAGCCGCGGCTCTACTCGCTGGTGGAGCACGAGTCGCTGGTGGACTGGCTCTCCTTCCATCGGAACGAGCAGGGCGA
>JAICEH010000030.1 GCA_025924275.1 Gemmatimonadales bacterium
AGCTCAGCGTGAGCCCCTTGTCCTCCACCCACGCCCCCGGCACCCGGAGCCCGTCGAGCCGCCGAGCCGCCTCGTCCAGGAGCGTCCGTGAGCGGTCGGCCTCCGGATGGCGCCAGTGGAGCCCGTGACCCTCGACCTCGAACCCGTGGTTGCCCACCAGCGTGACACCCGGCACCGGCACCCGCTCGCGGAGGTCCGCGAGCGCCCGGCCGCTCACCACGGCGACGTCGAGGTGCACCGCGGCGGCGGCCCGCTGGAGCGCCTCGAGCGCCTGGGGCTCGAGCCGGGCCGCGCCGGGATGCTCCACGATGCCGGTGAGCGTGCCGTCGTAGTCGAGGAAGAGCGCCGTGCGCGAGCGTTCGGCGAGCCAGGCTCCCAGGCTGCGCACCAGCGCATCGATAGGCCCGGGGCGGAGCTCCGCGGTCCGCGCGGCCGCCTCGGCGTCCGCGAGGAAGCAGCCCGCCCAGTCGGCCACGTCGAGTGATTCCACGCGGTCCCGGAGCGCCGCCATCCGGGCCCGCCGTTCCACCGCCGGCATCGCGAGGGCGGCGTGGATCGCCTCGGCCACGCCGTCGATGTCGAACGGGTTCACCGTGATCGCCTCCTGCAACGCCTCCGCCGCACCGGCGAGCTCGGAGAGCACCAGCACCCCGGGCTCCGGCCCCACCTGGCTCGCCACGTATTCCTTCGCCACCAGGTTCATCCCGTCCCGGAGCGGGGTCACCAGGGCCACGTCGGCCCGGGCGTAGAGCCCCGCGAGCGCCCCCTGGTCGAGCGCGCGCGCAAGGTAGCGCACCGGGCTCCAGCCCTCCTCGGCGAAGCGGCCGTTGATCCGGCCCACCAGCTCGTCCACCTCGCGCTTGAGCCCGCCGTACTCCGCCACCCGCTCCCGGCTGGGAACCGCCACCTGGGTGAACACGATCCGCCCGCGGTACTCCGGGTGCCGCTCGAGGAGGCGCTCGATCGACAGCAGGCGCTCCAGGATGCCCTTGGTGTAGTCCAGCCGGTCCACGCCGAGGATCCCCCGGACTCCATCGGCTTCCCTGGGCCCGGGGCGTCGGAGCGCCGCCCGCGCGAGTGCTTCGGTGGCGGCCACCGGGATGCCGACCGGGTGGACACCGGTGAGGATCTCCCGCCCGGCGAACAGCACGGCGCCGCGGGCCCGATCCACCTCGCCCCCCAGCAGGCGCTCGACGCTGGTGAGGAAGTTCGCGGCGTACGTGGCGGTGTGGAACCCGATGTACCCCGCTCCCAGCATCCCCTGGAGCAGCATCCGGCCCCAGGGCAGGATCCGGAACACGTCGGAGGCGGGAAACGGGATGTGGAGGAAGAAGGCGATGGTGGCGTCCGGCCGCCGCGCTCGCAAGTGGGTCGGTGTCCGGAGGAGCTGGTAGTCGTGCACCCAGATGGTGGCCTCCGGTGGGGCCTCCCGCGCGGCCACCTCGGCGAAGCGCTCGTTCACCCGCTCGTAGGCCGGCCAGGCGGCGCGGTCCACCCGGGCATGCTCGACGAAGTAGTGGAAGAGCGGCCACAGCGTGCGGTTGGAGAACTGGCCGTAGAACTCGTTCACCTCCGCGGTGGAGAGGGAGATGGGCGCGTAGGTGATCCGCGCGTCGCCCGTCGGCGGCAGGCCCCCGGCCCGGTCGAGTTCCTCCGCCGACAGGCCGGGCCAGCCGATCCAGGTTCCGCCGCGGGCCGACAGGGCGCCGCGGAGTGCGGTCACCAGGCCGCCCGGTGCCGGGGCAAACGTCACCCGGGCGCCGCGGCGTTCCGCCGCGAAGGGGAGGCGATTGCTGACCAGGGCGAGCGGCGGCGGGATGGGGACCTCCGGCAGGGCAGGATCCGCAATGTAACCCGTCGTTCCGCCGAGCCCCCGAGCCGCCTCCCCTTGCCCCTCCCGCTCCCGGCGCCCAGCTTCCCGCCCATCCCCCTCCCGAGGTGCCCCGTGGTCAGCGCCGTGATCCTGCTCAAGGTGGAGCGTTCCCACATCAAGCCGCTCGCGGAGCGGCTCGCGGAGTTCCGGGAGGTCAGCGAGGTGTTCTCGGTGGCGGGCACCTACGACGTGATCGCGGTGGTGCGGGTGGCGAAGAACGAGGACCTGGCCGAGCTCGTCACCGAGCGGCTGGTCAAGCTGCACGGCATCGAGGCGAGCGAGACCCTGATCGCCTTCCGCTCCTACGGCCGGAAGGACGTGGAGGCCGGGTTCAGTCTCGGGGCGGGATGAGCTCGTCCACTTCCTCCACCCGCTCGATCCACGTGGTGGAGCCGAACAGCGCCCAGAAGTCGAGCCACGCCGAGAGGCTCCAGCGGCCCGAGACCACGGTGACCGCCCCGCCGTCCTGGACCAGCGATGCGGTGTCCTTGGCGGTCGTGCCGAGGATGAGGTAGAGCAGGGTCGTATCCTGCAGTGCGGCGGGCAGTTCGTCGAAGCCCGCCATCACCCTGCCCGCCACGCCGAACCGCCGCTGGGCCGGGATCGGCCCCCGCTCCGGGCTCGAGGTGACTCCCTCCGACCACTCCTGCATCGTGAGGTCCAGCGCGTCGTGCACCTCCGGGCGCCGGGCGAGCCGGTCCAGCAGCTCCCGCGAACCGAGGAACTGGACCCGCCGGTGAAGCCGCGGCACCGCCTCGCGCCGGTCGGCGGGCGGAGTCTCGACGGCCGGCCGGGCCGAGTCCATCCGCCCGCGGTGCTCCCACAGCATGTGCGAGGTCGCCTCCGGGAACGGGAACTGCGCTCGCAGGAAGGCGTACTTGCCGTAGGTGGTGTCCACCTCCCAGAGCTTGGCCGACGGGATGCCGACCGGCGCGCGCCGGGTGTAGAGGCCGACGTGGAGGTCGCCGCCGCCGTGCCGGAGGATGTCGCCGAGTTCCTGCCCCACCACGGCGAGCCGGGTGAACAGGTGGCGCGTCGCCGGCATCGCGGGCCTCGCCTCGGCGGGCGCGTTGGCAAGCGAGGGCGCCACCAGGAACACCTCGCAGCCGCGCACCGCAGCCGCGAGGAGCCGGGTGACCCAGAGCGGGTCGGTCCAGCGGTCGTCGGCAACGTAGATCACCGTGCCGGGAGGTGCGAGGTCCCAGAGCAGGAGCTGGGCGAAGCTCGCCTCCTTCTCCCCCCATCCCGTGGCGTTGTGGGCCTGGAGGATCCGTGCGGTGGACCCCGCCGCCTCGAGCAGCCCCACCATCGGGCCGAAGTCGGGGATGCGCGTCGCCTCGCGGAGCGGCGCCGGCAGGTCCGTCTCCCCGAGCCCGTTCCCGAGCAGCGCCGCGCGGGCCTCTCGCTTGGCCGCGGCCGCGGCCGGTCCGGTCACGAGGAGGATCCGGTCCTCCCAGGAGGGCGCGGTGAAGCGGTCCCCGACGGCGACCCCGGAGACCAGCATCTCCCCGGCGGCGGGGTTCGCCTCGGTCACGTCGCGGAGGACCAGGCGGCGGCGGTCGCGCATCTGGTTGTCGGCGCCGGCGGGGAAGCCGGGCAGGCGGCGCGAGCGGAACGAGAAGTCCGCCGGGTTGAGGACGTTCACGTGGACCTTCACCCGGTCCCGGACCCACCCGGGGCCGAAGGCCTCGGCTTCGCCATCCAGGCGGCGCGAGGCGGCCACGGCCTGCCGCAGCGAGTCCTGCCACGCCGCGATCACCTCCGCCATCGCTCCGTATCGCGGCGGCAGCTCCATCCGGTGGTCCAGCGGCCGCTCGAGCAGGTCGAGCCAGAGACGGCTCGCTCCCTGCTCCCAGCCCTCCATGTCGAGCAGGAGGATGTACGCCGGCAGCCGACCGGTCCGGTCGTATTCCCGGACCCGGCGGGTGAGCGCGGAGAGGTAGCCCAGCGCCGACTGGTAGAACCCGATGCGGTCCGGCTGCCCGCTCCGATCGGTGCCCTGGAAGGCGTCCATCCAGAGCAGGTGATAGTCCTCGGCGTCCTGGATCGTGCGCGAGAGTGCCAGCTGGAATTGCCCGGCCTGGAGGTAGAGCACGGCGTTCCCGCCCGTCATCTCCTCCCCGGTGGCGCGTGCCAGCAGCTCGTCCACCTGCGCCTGGGTGCGGTGTTCCTCCGGCCGGAGGACCAGGCCCAGCGGCAGCCAGGACCGCGTGCTCCCGCCGCCCTGCCCGATCCCGCGCCAGTGCTGCCGGACTGCCTCCATCCAGGCGTCGAACGTGGCGAGGGCCGCGCGAGTCTCGCCGGGCTGCCCGGCGAGCCATCCCGCGAACCGCGCCCGGGCCCGCGCGACCAGCCCCTCCAGCGTGTCCGGCTCCTTGTACCGGCCGATGGCGGCGTCGTAGGGGAAGATGACCTCCTCCAGCACGATCGTGCGCGCCGCACGGGCCGTCGCCGCACCGGCGGCCTGTGCCGTCGAGTCGGGTGTTCCGCCGGCCAGGCCGAACGCTCGCTCCAGCGCGGCGTGGTACGCCAGCAGTTCGCGCTCGTACGGCGGCCGGCCGGGTCGGGCGGGATCCCGCTCCAGCAGGTCCGACCGCAGCCTCACCACGGCCGCCTCGATCGCGCCCAGGTCCACCGCCCCGGATCCTGCGCCACCGAGCTCGCCGAAGACCTCCGAGAACCGGAACACCCATCGCGCCGCGTCCGACATCCGCTCGAGCTCGCGCGCCAGCGCCGAGCCGTCGGGAACCGGCTCGCCCGGCGCGGTTCGGGCCGAACGGGGGAGGCGCACCGCTTCCCGCCTCGGCCGGGTGCGGCCCGCCCGCGGCTCTCCGATGGGGAGCTGGACGCCGAGCTGCACCGCCTGCGCCTCCCCGGCGAGCCAGTCCAGCCGGATCTCGGCGCCCCGTCCGAAGAGACCTCCCCGGACCGGTGGGAACTGGAGCGATGCGATCCCGCGGAACTGCCCCAGGCGGGCGTTGAAGTCGAGCCCGCCCCCGAGGAGGTAGAAAGGGCTCCGCAGCATCAGCCGTCCCCCACCGTCCAGGTCGGACCCGACGGTGCCGCCGTAGGCCTCCGCCTGCCAGCCCAGGCGGCCACCGAGGGAGGGGAAGAGGTCGCGGTAGGTACCCAGCGCACCGCCGGCGAGCCCCAGGTCCTCCCCGGATTCGCGCGCGTATCCCAGTCCGAGCGTGAGGTAGGGCTTCCAGGGGCCCGGCTGGCCCAGGGACCGGATCGGTTCGGGGACGGTGCCGGCTGGGGGTGGCGGTACCGGCTCGGGGGCCTGGCCGCGCAGGGGACGGACGTGACCCGCCGCGAGGGCGAGGCCGAGGACGAAGGGCGCACGAAGGGTCACGATCGGGGGAAGATACCGGGCCCCGCCCCGCCGTCCATCCACAGTGGCCGGACACTGCCGGACTTCGGCCGACCTCGCGATTCGCGATCCGCCGAGCGCGGCGCGCGGGGCCGGTCGCGGACCCGGCGAACTGGCGCCTGTGCAGGCCGGCGCACCGCTCGTGGCGCCACTCCCGCCGCCCGCCTTGCGGCACGCGGGTTTGCCGTCGACAGCGCCGGCGCAGCGGGATGCACTCGTGAAGGGGCCGTGCGACGCCGGCCGTCCGGCACGCCTCCTGCCTTCTGGGGGGTTGTCTCGCGCCCCAGTGCCCATGCGCCGCTACGTCCTGCTCGTTGCCGCCCTCCTCTTCCTGGCCCAGGTGGTCCAGGCCCAGCAGCCGCGCCCTCCCCGCGGCGGGTTCTGGTACGGGTTCGGACTCGGCGCCGGCGCGATCCGGATCTCCTGCGACCTCTGCCTGCCGGACACGCACGCCGGGGCGGTGGCCACCCTGCGGATCGGGGGCTCCCCGAGCCGGCGGCTCCGGGTGGGGCTCGAGGCCACCGGGTGGGGGGAGCCCTCGGGTGAGCTCCGCCGCCGCGAAGCCACGCTTGGACTCGCGGCGCAGTGGCGGCTGGCTCCCGGCTCCCGCTGGCTCCTCCTTGGGAGCACCGGGGCCGCCTGGCTCCGCATCTCGGAGGCGGACGACGCGCTCACCGCGACCGCGCCCTTCGTCCACCTCGGGGTGAGCCACGAGATCCCGCTCGCGCCCGCGTACGCCATCGCCCCCACGCTCGGGGTCAGCCGCTCCTTCGGCGGCGTGCTCCGGCTCGACGGCAGCGAGGTCACCCGCGGCGCCGGGGTCACCCGGGCCCAGGTCGGCCTGAACCTCCTGCTCTACTGATTCCTCCTCCCGGAGCCACCGATGCGTGACCGTCCCTCCCTGGCGGCCGTGCTCGCCGTGCTGGCCCTCGCCGCGTGCGGCGACGAGGCGCCCGGGCCGCTGTTTCCCGCGCCGCCCGAGGCCTCGGGCCCGGCGGTGGCGTACGGGATCTGGACCCCGGCGCCCGGTGAGTGTGCCGCCGAGCTCCACGACGCCCATTCGGTGATCGGGCCCGACGGGAAGCTCTATCCCACCTGGCACCCGCCCGAGGACCCGTCGGGCTGCTCCTTCGGCCACGAGCACGGCCGGGACCCCCGGGGATCGGACCTGCATGCCGTGGTGGGCGACATTCCCTTCGGCCTCGCCAACGAGGCCCTCGAGGCCTGGGATCCTGCCAACCCGCGGCGGGAGGACCACGTCGGGCACAAGATCGAGTGGGAGAACGACGTCGCGATGGAGCTCGAGGACGGCGTGGCCAGCGCCACGTTCCGCGTCCGGTGCGACGTGCTCACCAAGCTCCACCAGGGCACGCATTCGAAGGACGCGTTCACCAACAACGTGCACGAGCAGGTCTACCACCTGCGGTGCGACGACGGCACCGGGATGTCCCTCACGCTGCTCACCGCCATCGGCGAGCCGGGTGAGTTCACCCGCTCCTGCGACCGCGAGACGGTCGTGGTCGGCCCCGCCACGCCCGCCAACTCGCCCTCCGGCGGTGGCATCCGGCTCATCCCGGACCGGACCTGCGTCGAGCGCCACCTCTTCGTGGCCGGTGGCGAGTGGTCCAACTACCACTCGGCCCTGCACGAGAACTGGGAGACCAGCAGCGCCATCCGCACCGAGGGCGGTCGCACGCTGGCCTTCATCAATCCCTACTACCAGGTCCGGCTCCCCAGCCGGTACCACGACCCGGCGGTCGAGGGGATCGTGCGGCGCCCGGTGGACGCCTGTCGCGAGACCCTCCCCGACGGCCGGGGCGTGCGCGGGGGCCCGTGCGACGAGTCGGGCGCCTCGGACGACCCGGGCATCCTCTGGAACGACGAGCGCTCCCCGTTCGACGGCGCCGGCCACTTCATCGACGTGAACGCGAACATCGTGAAGAACGCCGACGGGCCGGAGCGCTGGTACGCCGACCCGTACGGGCGGAATGCGCGCACGACGCCCTTCGCCGGCAGCGTGCCGCAGTGGATCGCGCGGAAGGACAACCAGGTGGGGGTGCTCCAGGGTGGGCCCGTCGTCGGCAGCCAGCGTGCCTACGCCGGCGCCGGGACGCACGCGCCCAATTGATCAGTAGTCGAACCGGAGGTCGAAGCTGAGACCGAGCCGGCCCTCGCTGCTCACCGCGGTGAGGGTGGCGGCGACGCTCCGGTCGGGCAGCATCATCCAGAGGCCGCCGCCCGCGCCCAGGTGCCAGCGGTCGGACGACTCCCCCCCCACCCACACGCGACCCACGTCCGCGATCCCCAGCACGCCGAAGTCCCAGTCCACGAGGAAGGGCACGCCGCCCGTCTTCACCCGGGTGTCGGTGTTGAGCCAGGCGGCGGCCTCACCGGCATAGCGGTTGGGCTCGAGGCCGCGCACCCGCTCGTGGCCCCCGATGAACGCCGCCTCGTGCAGCGGGAAGCGGCCCCAGACCTGCCGCGCGCCCACCCGCGGCGCGAAGGTGATCCAGGGCCGCGGGGTGAGGTAGGCGGAGGCGAGCAGGTGGAGCTCGCCGAAGGCCGCCTCGGAGTCCAGGAGCTCCGCGTACCAGCTCCCGCCCGCGTCGAGCAGCACCCCCCGGCTGGCTGCCGCGACGGCGTCGCGCGAGTCCCAGCGGTACGCCCCCCGGATCCCGAGGGCCGAGAAGTCCTCGCTGCCGTAGGGCAGGAGCTCGTTGACCAGGTTGGCGCCCTCGCGGGTGCTCACGTGCTGGATCACGGGGCCCAGCGCGAATTCGGCGTTGGCGCCCGCCTGCCGGCCCAGCCAGGCGCCGGCCACGTAGTGGGTCTGGTGGGCCCGGTAGAAGTCGGCGTCCGCCGAGTCCTTCGGCGTCTCGTTCCCGTAGCCGTAGTAGCGCAGCACCTCGATGCCCGATGCGAGCCCGTCCAGGCGGAACCAGAGCGGCGAGTTCTCCCAGTGATGCTCGGCCACCGCCTCGAGCCGGAAGGCGCCGGCCCCGGTGGCGTAGCCGAGCCGTGCGCGCACCCGCCGCTCCCAGGGCGCGTGCCCCGGGGCCCAGGTGGTCCAGGAGGGCCCGGCGGCGAGGTAGATGCCGATGTCGGAGCTGACCTGGAAGCCGTACCAGGGGCTCAGCGCCGTGCCGGAGAGGGGCTGGGTCTCCTCGCCCGAGAGCGCCTGCCGGATGCTGGCCACCCGGAGGTCGCTGCCCTTGGGCGGGTCGTCGCGCAGCCGCTCCCGGAGCCTCCGCGCCGCCTCGGGCAGCTGGTCCCGCCGGGCGCGGAGTGCCGCCGCCATCGCGGCCCCGCCGTCGGGCCGCCATTCGCGCGGCAGGGACGCCACCGCCTCGGCGATCACGGCGTCGTCCAGCTCGCGCGCCAGGCCCGCCACCGCCGAGTCCCAGACCGGCTCGGGGAGCGGGGAGATGAGCCGCGCGTCGAGGATGAACTGCGCGCGATACTGGCCGAGGCGCCGGGGGTACTCCGGCTTGAAGGTCGCGGCCTCGGGCATCATCGGCCGGGCGAGGAGTGCCACGAGGCCGCCGAAGCGGGCGAAGGCATCCCAGCGGATCCGGGGGGCGGGCCGCCAGCGGCCGTCCGCGTCCAGGGCCCAGGGCGCGCGTTCCGGGACGGGGTCCGCGTCGCCCACGAGCAGGTCGAAGAGCCGGGCCCGGAGGTATTCGACCGTGTCCACCGGGACGGCCGCGCCGGCGTCCATCGCCTCGACCAGGTCCTGCGCGGTGGTGCGCGTGCCATCGGATCCTGCCGAGACCGGCGAAAGCCAGCCGAGCCTGCCGCCGAACCGTTCGCCGGCGGGGCCGAGGGCGGGGCTGCGCGGCAGGTAGCGGAGGGCCGGCTCGGGGTGCGCCACGCCGGCGTGGCAGGCGAGCGCGGACGCCACGAGGGGCGCCCCGGGGTGGCGGGCGCTCACCAGGTCCTGGAGGACCACGCCCACTGCGGGATGGTCCGCGAGCGACGCGACGACGCTCCCGAACTGGGGGTCGAGCGGCGTGAAGCTCCAGCGGGTGCCGCCGGCGTCCTCGAGCGCCAGGCTCGGCTCCAGCAGCGACACCCCGCCCACGCCGAGCACCCGGTACCCCTGCGGTCCGCCGAGGGCCAGGACCTCGCTCCGCACCGGGACCGCCCAGAGGTCCCGGTGGTGCGCGCCGAAGAGGGCCGTGGTGAGGCCGGCGAGCGGGCCGCGGGCCTCGTAGTGTGCGCCGGCGGCGGCCGTGGCCGAATCGGGGATGGGCTGGGCGGCGGCCGGGCTCGCGAGCGCGACCGCCGCCAGGAGGTGGCGGGGATTGGCCACCGGGGCCCGGGGGCTACCGCGCCGTGGCCTGCTGCCCCGCGGGCTTCCGCGGCATCGGGTCCTCCCGGTTCGCGAGCGAATAGACCGTCCACGCCACGACCGTCGCCGCCTGCTTGAGGTCGTCCAGCACGAACCGCTCGTAGGTGTCCGCATTGGAGTGGTGCGTGCGGATGCCGTATTCCAGCGGATCCTGGATGTAGTTGAAGCCGGGCACGCCCGCGGCGTCGAAGGCCAGGTGGTCGGTGCCGCCGGTGTTCCCGTGGCGCACCGCCACCACGCCGAGGTCCGCGAGGGGGCTCAGGATGGCCTCGAACACCGGGCCCGCCGCCGCGTTCGACTGGGTCCAGATGCCCCGCAGCCGCCCGGCGCCGTTGTCCACGTTGAGGTAGGCCGAGATCCGGCCCAGTTCCGCGGCGTGCGCCCGCACCCACGAACGCGAGCCGATCAGGCCCTGCTCCTCGCCGCTCCAGAGCCCGATCCGGACGGTGCGCCGCATCGGCAGGCCGGTTGCCTTGAGGATCCGCATCGCCTCCATCATGATGACCGATCCCGCCCCGTTGTCGGTGGCGCCCGTGCCGCTGTGCCAGCTGTCGAAGTGGGCGCCGATCATCACCACTTCACTCGCCTTGTCGCCGCCGGGTATCTCGGCGAAGGCGTTGCGCTCGGTGCGGTCGTCGTCGAGGAAGCGGTTCTGCACGTTGAGCTCGAGCCGGACCGGGACGCCCCGCTTCGCGTTCCGCCACATCTGCCCGTAGTGCTCGTGGCTCACGAGGAGGGCCGGCGTCGGGTTGTAGACGCTGTCGCGGGCCAGGCGACCGTCGGGATGCCCGCCGGTCCGCAGGATGTTGTAGGTCCAGCCGGAGGGGATGAGCAGGGCGGCCGGCTGCTCCCGGCGGAGGAAGGCGCCCACCGCCTGGTTCACGGCCTGCATCTGGCGGAACCGCGCCTGCTGGTCGGGATCCCGCTGCCCCGGCCCCTGGGGCCGCTCCGGCACCGGCGCCAGCAGCGTGTCCGCGTCGAGCCGCCGGGGGGCGGGGCTGAACTCCGGGGGGATCTCGGCGGGCGGGTTCCGGAGGACACAGGCGCCCTTGAGCTGGCCGCGCCACTGGGCCAGCTCGGCGGTGTCCCGCACTTCCATCGCCACGACCCGGCAGGTGATGGTCCCCTTGGTGCTCCCCGACCAGGCCTGGCTGGTGGCGTTGAGGGGCTGGACGAAAGGCTCGAGGAACCGCCCGCTGTAGCTCACCCGCTCCCAGCCCCGGCCGAAGGCCGAGTCCCAGGCCTCGGTGCGCGCCGCCGTCAGGCCCCACTTCGTGAAGGTCGCCACCGCCCACTCGTTCGCCCGGTCCATCGCGGGGGACCCGGTGAGGCGGGGGCCGATCACGTCGGTGAGGTAGCCCGCGAGCGATTCCACCTGGGAGCGCTCGGTGGCCTCCGCCCGGATCTTCGCGAGGGCGGCGAGGTCGAGCCGCTCGGTCAGGACCTGCTGGGCGGCGGCGGGGGTGGCGAGGAGCAGGAAGGCGAGCGCGGGGAGTGCACGCCGGGCGGCGACACGGGACATCACGACCTCCAGCAAGGGCTGAACGGCAAGGGAGGAGCGGGCGTATACTACCACGTCCGGGGCCGAGGCGCACGGCACCGGGCGCCTCCGGGCGCCCCCGACGCCGGGCACCCGGGCCCTTCAACCTTCCTCATCCCACCGGCATCGTAGTGCCAGGATGCCCCGTGCCCTCGCCCTGGAGTCGCCAGCGCTTGCCGCCCCCCGCCGAGCAGCCGGGATCGCCATGAGCGACTCCATCGCACTGGCCCGGGCCGGGGATCCGGCGGCGTTCCGCGCCCTCTATGACGCGCACGCCCCCCGGGTACACGCCCTCTGCCTTCGGCTCGAGCACGACGCGGCCACGGCCGAGGAACTGACGCAAGATGTCTTCATCCGGGCCTGGCGGGCGCTCGCGACGTTCCGGGGTGAGGCACAGGTCTCGACCTGGCTCCACCGGATCGCGGTGAACGTGGTGCTGGAGCACCGACGCCGCACCGCGCGGCGGCTCCGCCGGGTCGAGCCGGTCAGTGACCTCGAGCTGCTGGGGGCCTCCGCCCCGGCGCACGACGCGGGCCTCGACATGGACCTCCGCGCGGCGCTCGAGACCCTGCCCCCGGGTGCCAGGGCGGTCTTCGTCCTCCACGAGGTGGAGGGCTACACTCACGAGGAGATCGCCGAGATGGGCGGCGTCACCACCGGCACCACCAAGACCCAGCTCTTCCGTGCGCGGCGACTGCTGCGGGAGGCCCTGTCCCGATGACCTGCCAGGAACTCGACGCCCGGCTCGACGACTATCTCGACGAGGCGCTGCCCGCTCCGGACCGCGCCGCGATCGAGGCGCACCTGGCGGGCTGCCCCGCCTGCGCCGCGCTCCTCGCCGACCTCGTCAATCTCCGCGACCGCGCCCGCCGCGCGCCACGGGCGGTGCCGCCCCCGCCGGCGGTGTGGGCCGCGGTGGACCGACTCGCGACTCGCGACGCGCGACGCGTTGCCCGCCCCTCGTGGCGCCCCTGGTTGCTCGCGGCGGCGGCGGTCCTCCTCGTGGCGCTGTCCAGCCTCACCACGGTGCTCGTGGTCCGGGATCGCGACTCGCGACTCGCGACTCGCGATGCAGGGCTGCCATCCCTCCCCCCCCGGCTCGCCGCCCTCGAGGCCGACTACCAGCAGGCCGCGGCGGAGCTGGTCCGCGCGCTGGAGCGCGAGGGCTCGCTCAGCCCGGCCTCCCGCGAGGCGCTGGCCCGGCACCTGGCCGTGGTGGACGCCGCGATCGCCGAGGCCCGCGCCTCGGCCGCCGGTGCCGTCCCGGATGCCGAGGCGGGTGACCTCCTGCTCGCCGCCCACCGCCAGAAGCTCGACCTGCTGGAGCGGGCCGCGCGCCTGCTCTCCGACACCTGAGGCCCGACGATGCGACGCACCCCGCTCATCCTCCTCCCACTCCTCGCCCTCGGGACGCCCGCCGCGGCTCAGCAGGTGAGCCGCGGCTTCCCGCTCGACCGGGACGCCGCGATCCGGGTCTTCAACCTCGCCGGCACGATCACGATCCGCGGCTGGGACCGCGACTCGGTGGCGGTCACCGGGAGCGTGCCGCCGGGCGAGGGCACGTTCTACGCCGGAGGCAGCGGCGGGGGAGCGAAGCTCGGTGTGGAGCCCCGGCTGGGGACGCCCCCCCGGGCGGAACTGCAGGTGATGGTCCCGCGGAACGCGCGGGTCTGGGTGAAGACCGACGAGGCGGCGGTGGACGTGGCCGGCGTGGCGGGGCAGGTGGACGTCTACAGCGTCGGGGGCCGGGTGCAGGTGTCGGGGCCGGTCCGCACCCTCTCCATCGAGTCGATGGACGGCGCGGTGGTGGCCGAAGGCGAGATGAGCTGGGTGCGCCTCAAGTCGGCCGGGGGTGTGGTGCGCTTCCTCGGCAGCGCGGAGGACCTCGTCGCCTCGAGCGTGAGCGGGGGCGTCGCGGTCGACGCCCGCCGGCTGGGCCGCGCCCGGGTGGAGACGGTGACCGGGAGCGTCCGGCTGGCCGCCGCGCCCGACCGGACCGCCTCCATCTCGGTGGAGACCCACG
>JAICEH010000031.1 GCA_025924275.1 Gemmatimonadales bacterium
AGGATGTTGCGCTCGGTGGCGCTCACCACGCCCGCGGTGACCGTGGGCTCCGAGTTCCCCAGCAGGTAGCTGTAGGGATTGCCCAGGGCGACGACCCACTCGCCGGTGAGGAGGTCGGTGCTCCGCCCGATCGGGGCGACGGCGAAGCGCGGCCCTTGCAGCCGCAGCACCGCGATGTCGGTGGTGGGATCCTCGCCCACCACGGAGGCGGGGAGCTCGGTGCCGTCCGGAAGGGTCACGATCACCGACTCGGCACCGGACACCACGTGCTGGTTGGTGACCACGATGCCGTCGGGCCGCACGATGAAGCCGGTGCCGAAGCCCTGCACGACCTGGTCCCGCGACTGCGGGATGAAGAAGAAATCGAAGGGCGACTCGGACCGGCGCCGGCGCGCCGTGACCGAGATGGACACGACGGCGGGGCTGACCCGCTCGACCGCGCGGACGATCGCCGTGCGCCGGCTCTCGTCCACCTGGGCCGTGGCCACCGTCGCGGCGCGGCGCGGGGCGTCGGGTGGGCCCCGGTCGGCCGGCGTCTGGGAGTCGGCCCGGCCGCCGCCGCAGGCCGTGAGCGCGGCGATCGCGAGCGCCACCGCCCCGCGCCGGGGGGCGCGGGAGGGTCCGGCGGGGGAGGGATGCGGCATTACGCTCAAGCGGCCTCGTGGGGCGCGAGATAGTCGTCGGGGTCGTAGCGCGCGGCCACGAACCAGAGCCCCTGCGGCGGCGCCGGCGGGCTCGTGTCCTGGTTGTCGCGCCCCGCGAGCAGCCGTGGCAGGTCCGCCACCGGCCGCCGGTCCAGCCCCGCGTCCACCATCGTCCCGACGAGCATCCTCACCATGTGGTGCAGGAAGCGGTCGGCCGCGACCTCGAAGCGCCAGCCGCGACCATCGGGCCGCGGCGTCCATCGTGCCGTCGTGAGCCGGCAGCGATAGTGCGGCTTGGGCTCCCCCCGGGCGGCGAAGGCGCTGAAGTCGTGCTCGCCGAGCACCGCTGCCGCTGCCGCCGCCAGCCGCCCCCCGTCCAGCGCGCGACCGAGCGCCCATTCCCACCGCCGCCGGAACGGCGAGGCGGAGGCGGGGTCGGTGCCGACGTCGTAGCGGTAGGCCCGCTCCAGCGCCGACTTGCGGGCGTGGAAGCCGGCCCGCATCCCGTCCACCCGAGCCACCCAGCAGTCCCGCGGCACCAGCGCGTTGAGCGCCCGGTGGAGCTCGGAGGCCTCCCAGCGCGCCGGCAGCGAGCAGCTGACGCCCATCCCCAGCGCGTGCACGCCGGCGTCCGTGCGCCCGGCCGCGTGGGCCACCACCCGGTGGCCGGCCAGGCGCTCCAGCGCCCGTTCCACCTCCGCCTGCACCGTCCGGCCCTCCGCCTGCCGCTGCCAGCCGACGAAGCCGCTGCCGTCGTACTCGAGGGTGAGCAGGAAGGTCCGCGCCATCGCGGGCGGAATCTAGCCCGGGCCTCGGGTCCGCGGCAAGCGTCGCAACTCGTTGTCAGAATTGACAGAAGCCCGGTTTCTCGGGTAGGCTTCCCGGTGGCCGCGCCCGTTCCGGGCGGACCGATCCCGGCGGCCCGGCCGCCGCACCCCTGGCGCCCGTGACGAACCCGCTCTCCCTCGCGCTCGAGCGCCTCGCGGCGCGGCAGGAACTCAGCGCCGAGGAAACCACCGCGGCCCTCGGGCTCCTGATGGCGGGGCAGGCCTCCCCGGCGCAGGCGGCGGGATTCCTGCTCGGCCTGCGGGTGCGGGGGGAGACCGCGGGGGAACTGGCCGGCGCGGCCCGCGCGATCCGCGAAGTCATGGTGCGGGTGCCCCACCCGCGGCCGGATCGGCTGGTGGACACCTGCGGCACCGGCGGGGGCCGGGTCGCCACGATCAATCTCTCCACGGCCGCCGCGTTCGTCGTCGCCGCCGCAGGCGTGCCGGTCGCCAAGCACGGCAATCGGAGCCACACCTCCCGCTCGGGGTCCGCGGACGTGCTCGAGGCGCTCGGCGTGCCGATCGAGCAGCCGCCCACGCGGTCGGCGACGTGCCTTCGTGTCTCCGGACTCGCCTTCCTTTTCGCCCCGGCGCACCATCCCGCCATGCGCCACCTGGCGCCAGTGCGCCGAGACCTGGGCGTCCCGACGGTGATGAACCTGCTTGGCCCGCTCGCCAATCCGGCGGGGGCGCTCCGCCAGGTGGTCGGCGTCGCCGATCAGGGCCGGGCCCCGGTGGTGGCGGAGGCACTCCGGCGGCTCGGCGCGGTGCACGCCCTGGTGGTGCACGCGGAGGTCGGGATGGACGAGATCAGTCCCGCCGGTGCCACCCGCGTCTGGGAGGTGCGGGAGGCGGGCGTGACCGCGTGGACCTTCGAGCCGGGGCGGCACGGCCTCGCCGCGGGCCTCGAGGGCCTCGAGCCGGGGGATCCGGCCCACAACGCGGCACGGATCGAGCGCCTCTTCGACGGGGACGGACCACCGGGCCTGCGGGCGGCGGTGCTGCTCAACGCCGCGGCCGCGGTCTACGTGGCCGAGGACGGCGGGGACTGGGAGGCGGCGGTGCGGCGGGTGACGTGCGCGCTGGACGGGAAGGCCGCGCGCGCCAAGCTGGAGGAACTCCGGCGGGTCAGTACTTCCGGATGACGCCGACGACCACGCCGTGGATCAGCACGTCCGACTCGCGGACCCGGAGGGGCTGCACGGCGGCATTGGCCGGCTGAAGCCGGATCCACCCGCCCGATTCGCGGTAGAAACGCTTGACGGTGGCCTCGGCGCCGTGAACCAGGGCGATGACCATCTCGCCGTTGTCGGCGGTCTGGCGCCCGTGGACCACGACGAAGTCCCCGTCCTGGATGTGGTCGTCGATCATGGAGTCCCCGCGCACCTTGAGGGCGTAGTTCGGCCCGCCCCGGGGGAGCATCGCGTCGGGCACGGCGAGGGTCTCGCCGTGCATCACGCTCTCGATCGGCGTGCCGGCGGCCACGGTGCCGAGGAGCGGCAGTTCCACCGCGCCCGCGAGGCCGCCCGGGGGCATCAGCTCGATGCCCCGGCTCTCGTTGTACTGGCGCCGGATGAAGCCCTTCCGCTCCAGGTTGGTCAGGTGCTCGTGCACCGTGGCCAGCGACTGGAATCCGAAGTGCTCCGCGATCTCCTCGAAGCTCGGCGCGTAGCCGTGCTGCTCGACGAAGGCCTGGAGGAACGCCAGCAGCTCACTCTGGCGCTTGGTGAGGGGCATCGTGGCCTCGGGGCGGTGGACCAAAGGGAACCCGAATGAATCTACCCGAAGAGCGGCCGAAGGGCAAGCCGGTGAGCCTCGAGGAGATCCTTGCGCGGACCCGGCACGACCTCGCCCGGGAGCGCCCCGACCATCGCCGCCTCGAGGGCGCGGCACTCGCGGCGCCGCTCCCACCGGACTTCGCCGCCGCCCTGCGGGCGCCGCGCGTGGCGCTGGTCGCGGAAGTGAAGCGCCGGAGCCCCTCGGCCGGGAGCATCGCGGAGTCGCTCGATCCCGTGGGCCGGGCCGCGGACTACGAGGCGGGCGGCGCGGCCGCCGTGTCCGTGGTGACCGACGGGCCCTTCTTCGGCGGCTCGCTCGAGGACCTCCGCCGGGTGGCCGGCCGGGTGGCCGTGCCCGTCCTCCGGAAGGACTTCATCCTGGAGGAGCGCCAGGTGCTCGAGGCCCGCGCGGCCGGGGCCTCGGCGGTACTCCTCCTGGTGCGCGCGCTCCGCCCCGCTCGGCTCCGGGCGCTCCGGCGGCTCGCCGACGAACTCGGACTCGGTGCCCTGGTCGAGGCGCACGGCGAGGCCGAGGTGGACGCCGCGCTGGAGGCGGATGCGCTGGTCGTGGGGGTGAACGCGCGCGACCTCGACACCTTCGCCGTGGACCCGGCGGGCGCGTGGCGGCATCTCCGCCGGATTCCCCCCGACCGGCTCGCGGTGGCCGAGAGCGGCATCGGCTCGGTGGCCGACGTGGAGCGTGCCGCGGAGGCCGGGGCGGATGCGGTCCTCGTGGGGACGGCCCTGTCGGCTAGCCCGGATCCGGCGGGTCTGGCGCGGCGGCTCGCCGAGGTCGAGCGCCGTGGCCGCTGAGGTCAAGGTCTGCGGGATCACGCGCCCGGGCGACGCGGCGATGGCCGCGGCGGGGGGCGCGTCGTACCTTGGAGTCGTGCTCGCGGGTGGTCCGCGCACCGTTGCCGAGGCGATGGTGCGCGAGATCGTCGCCGCGGCGGCGCCGGTGCCGGTGCTCGGGGTATTCGGGGCGGCACCGGTGGGTGATATCCTTCGAGCAATCCGCGCCACCGGACTGGCCGGCGCGCAGCTGCACCTCTCGGACCCGGCACCCGCCGCCCTGGCGGGCGCGGGGCTGGTCTGGCGTGTGCGGCGGCTCGCCTCGGCGGAGGACGCGGAGGCGCTCGCCGACGTCCCGGAAGCCGCGGCGGTGCTGGTCGAACCGCTGGTGCCCGGGGCGTGCGGCGGAGCGGGGGTCGCGCTCGACGTGGCGGTGGCCCGCACCGCCCGTCGCTGCCTCGCGGGGCGGCGCATGGTGCTGGCGGGCGGGCTCCGCCCGGAGACCGTGGCAGACGTCGTGCGGGCGGTGCGGCCCGACGTGGTGGACGTGAGTTCCGGCGTCGAGCCTCCCGGCCAGCCGGGGATCAAGGACGCCGGACGGATGAGGGACTTCCTGGAGGCGGTGCGTGGCCTGTAGCCTGGCGACCGAGCGGGCCCCCGAGGGGAGGTTCGGCCCCTACGGCGGGCGCTACGTGCCCGAGACCCTCGTCGCCGCCCTGGACGAGCTGGCCCTGCTGTACGATGCCGTCCGGGAGGATCCCGCCTTCGTGGCCGAGCGGGACGCCCTGCTCCGGGATTTCGCCGGCCGGCCGACGCCGATCACCGAGGCGCCGCGGCTCGCGCACGAGGTCGGCGCGCGCGTGGTCCTCAAGCGCGAGGACCTGCTGCACACCGGCGCCCACAAGATCAACAACACCATCGGGCAGGTCCTGCTCGCCCGCCGCATGGGCAAGTCGCGGATCATCGCCGAGACGGGGGCCGGGCAGCACGGCGTGGCCACCGCCACCGTGTGCGCGCGGTTCGGGCTGGATTGCGTGGTGTACATGGGGGCGGAGGACGTCGAGCGCCAGGCGCTCAACGTGCACCGGATGCGCCTGCTCGGGGCGGAGGTGGTGCCGGTCGCCTCGGGCGCGCGGACGCTCAAGGACGCGACCAACGAAGCCCTCCGCGACTGGGTGGCGAACGTGCCTTCCACCCACTACGTGATCGGCAGCGTGGTCGGGCCCGATCCCTACCCCCGGATGGTGCGCGACTTCCAGTCGGTGATCGGCCGGGAGGCCGGGGCCCAGCTCCGGGCCCGGTACGGCCGCCTGCCCCGCACCGTGGTGGCGTGCGTCGGCGGCGGGTCGAACGCCCTCGGCATCTTCGCGGGGTTCCTGGATCAGCCCGGCGTCGAGCTGGTGGGCGTGGAGGGCGCGGGGGAGGGACTGGCCACCGGGCACCACGCCGCGACCCTCGGTGCGGGACGACCCGGGGTGCTCCACGGCGCGCTCAGCTACCTGCTCCAGGACGAGGGCGGCCAGGTGATCGAGGCCCACTCCGTTTCCGCCGGCCTCGACTATCCCGGGGTCGGCCCGGAGCACAGCTGGCTCCGGGACACCGGGCGGGTCCGGTACGCCTCGGCCACCGACGCCGAGGCGCTCGCGGCCTTCGCGGCCCTCGCCCGGCTCGAGGGCATCATCCCGGCACTGGAGACGGCGCACGCGGTCGCGTGGCTCCGGGCCTCTCGCGGCCGGTGGGAGCCGGAGGACCTGGTGCTCCTCTGCCTGAGCGGTCGGGGGGACAAGGACCTCGCCCAGGCGGCGGCCCGGGGGAGGGAGGCGCCGTGAGCGCGAGCCCCGAGTTCAGCGCCATCCTCCCCACCTCGCAGGTGGAGGAGCTGATCCGGACGCTGGTCAAGGCCCAGCGGGCGTTCCAGATGTACCTGCCCAACAATCCCGTCTATCATCGCGCCAGCGAGGCCCTGGGCAGCGCGTTCATCCCGGTCTGGAACGCCACCGACGAGCTCGTGCTCACGGTGGCGGAGACCGACCTGATCTGGGAGGACGCCGTCGTCTACTCCCAGCTCAACAAGCCCGACAGCTTCGCGTGGAGCCTCTACAAGGACGGCATGCGCGTGCTCACGCTCCGGCGGGGCGTGGAGGAGGCGGAGATCGTCCGCTTCCTCGACGTGGTGAACCGGGTGAAGCTGCTCGCGGCGGACGCGGCCGACGACCTCCTCACCCTGCTCTGGGAGCAGGATTTCCAGCACCTGACCTACCTGTTCGCCGAGCCGGTCGCGGAGGGGCACCTGCCCACGGTGGAGCCGGCCGCGGAGGAGCCCCGTCCGCCCGCCGCGGTCGGCGCCGCGGTGCGCGAGGAGGTGGCGGAGGAGACGGCCAAGCCACGCGGGACGGTGGACCTCGACGACTTCGACTCCACCCTCTACTTCCTCGATCCGACCGAGGAGGCCTACATCCGCGGGGCCCTGGACCACGAGTACGCCCGGAACGTGCGGGGCGACGCGTTGGCGACCATCGTGGATGTCTTCGAGCTCCGGGAGGCGGCCGACGAGCGGGAGGACATCGTGCAGGTGCTCGAGCACCTCTTCCCGTCGCTCCTCAACTCGGGCGATTTCCGGAATGCCGCCGGCTTGCTCCGCGAGCTCCGCGTGGCCCTCGGTCGGGCGGAGGAGCTCTCGCCGGCCCACCGGGAGCGGCTGGACCGGCTCGACGCGCGCCTGAGCGAGCCGGCCATCGTCACCCAGCTGCTCCAGGCCCTCGAGGAGGGCGGGCTCGAGGGCGCGGAGGAGGACGCCGCGGTGCTGCTCCGCGAGCTCCGGCCCTCCGCCCTCGAGGCGCTGGTCACCTACCTGCCGCGGATCCCGGAGGGGGCGCTGCGCCGCCTGCTGGTGGAAGCCGCGTCCCGGGTCGCCACGCAGCACCCCGCCGAGGTGCTCCGCGTGCTCAAGCAGCCGGAGAGCGAGGCGGCGGGCGGCATCGTGGAGCTGGCCGGCCGGCTCAAGCTCGAGCCGGCCGTGCCGGGCCTCGGCGAGGTGCTCCGCCGCGGCACCCCGCCGCTCCGGCTCGCCGCCGTCACCGCGCTGGCCGCCATCGCCTCGCCGGGCGCGCTCGCCCACCTCGAACGCGCCCTCGAGGACGACGATCGTGCCGTGCGCCTGGCCGGGGTCCGGTTCCTCGGCGAACGGGGCTACCGGAACGCGCTCCGCCGGGTGGAGGCGGTCGTCCTCGGCCGGGAGGCCCGGGAGATGGACCTCACCGAGAAGATGGCGTTCTTCGAGGCCTACGGCGCCGTCGCGGGCGAGGCCGGCATCGGGCCGATGCGCGAGCTCCTCGAGCCGCGCGGGCTGCTCCGGCGGAAGGCGGCACCCCAGCTCCGCGCCTGCGCCGCCCTGGCGCTCGGCCGGATCGGGACCCCCGAAGCGCGGGCGGTGCTCGAGGCGGCCGCGGGCGACAAGGACCTGATCGTGCGGAATGCGGTGAACAACGCGCTCCGGGGCCGGTCCGCGTGATCAGCGATGCGCAGCCGGGCGGGGAGGCGGCCCTCCGGCACGCCGGACGGGAGTTCCTCCTCGTCCTCTACGCCGCCTATCGGAACCTCAAGCTCTACCCGCTGGAGAATGCCGTCGTGCAGAAGGCGCTGGATGAGCTGCAGGCCGCCACGACGCTCCTGCACGACGCGGAGGGCGAGCTCGAGGTCCGGCTCTCCGGCGACTTCATCTTCGTCAACCAGGTGCGCCTCCGGCTGGAGCTGGACAACTACGCCAGCTTCAGCCAGCTCCTGGGGCTGCTTCGGCGGCTCGGCATCGGCGCGGTGCGGGTGGAGCCGGGGATGACCCGCCGGGAATGGCAGATCGTGCTCGGCGTGCTGCTGGCCATCGCCGCGCGGGACGAGGGGGAGGACCGGTATCCCGAGCTGGCCGACCGGCTGGCCCGCACCGACGTGACCCACCTCACGCTGGAGCCGGCCACCGAGGTCGACGATCTGGAGGACGCGGCCCGTGCGCGGGAGGTGGCCAAGCGCACCTACGCGCAGGGCGTGGCGGTCACCAAGGAGGTCGTCAACGGGATGCGGATCGGCCGCGTGGCCAGCATCAAGCGGGTCAAGCGCGCGGTGCAGCTCATCGTCGATCAGGTCCTCAACAACGAAGTCTCGCTCCTCGGGCTCACCACGCTCCGGGACTACGACGAGTACACGTTCACCCATTCCGTGAACGTCTGCATCTTCTCGGTCGCGATGGGCCGCCGCTTCGGCCTCTCCAAGATCCAGCTCTACGACCTCGGCCTCGCGGCGCTGCTGCACGACATCGGCAAGGTGCGCATCCCGCTCAGCATCCTGAACAAGGCAGCCGGGCTCGAGGAGGCGGAGTGGCGCGCCATCCAGAACCATCCGTGGCAGGGGGTGATCGCGCTCTTCGGGATGCGGGGCTACGACGAGCTGCCCGCCCGGGCCGTGCTGGTGGCGCACGAGCACCACATGAAGACGGACCTCACCGGGTACCCCCGGGCGATCCGCCCGCGCGAGCTGGGGCTCTTCTCGCGGATCGTCTCGGTGGCCGACGGCTTCGACGCGGCCACCACGCGCCGCGCCTACCAGACCATCCCGATCCAGCCCGACGAGGTGCTGCGGGAGATGTACCTCAACCCGCGGCGCGGGCTCGACCGCGTCATCGTCAAGGGAATGATCAACCTGCTCGGCATCTACCCGGCGGGCACCTGCGTCATCCTCGACACCTTCGAGGTGGCCGTGGTGGAGGGAGCGAATCCCGACCCGATGTTCCTCAACCGGCCCCTGGTGCGCCTGGCCATCAACGCCGACGGCGGGCCGGTGCCCCCGCCAGGCCTCCCGGTGAACCTGGCCGATCCGGGCGGCGACGGCTTCGCCCGGTCCATCGTCAAGGTGACCGACCCCGGCCGCTACGGCCTCACGCCCAGTGACTACCTCGTCTGAGTCGCCGCTCGGGCGGCGGTTCGCGGAGCTCCGGAGCGCGGGCCGGAGCGCGCTCATCCCCTACCTCACGGCGGGGCATCCGAGCCCCGCCGCCACGCGGGCGCTGCTCGGGTCGCTCGACGGCGTGGCCGACGTGGTCGAGCTCGGGATCCCGTTCAGCGACCCGCTGGCGGACGGCCCGGTGATCCAGCGGGCAAGCCAGGAGGCCCTGGCCGGCGGCATGTCCTGCGCCCGCGTGCTCGACCTGCTGGCCGAGTCCCCGCCGGGTCCGCCCGTCGTGCTCTTCAGCTACCTGAACCCGGTGCTGGCCTACGGACCGGCCGCCTTCGTCCGCGATGCCCGCGCGGCGGGGGCGAGCGGCATCCTGCTGACCGACCTGCCGGTCGGCGCGGATCCGGCACTCGAGGCGGCGCTGCGGGCCGGCCCGCTCGATCTCGTGCCGCTGGTCGCTCCCACCACGCCCGCTCCGCGGCTCCGGCGGATCGCAGAGGTGGCCCAGGGCTTCGTCTACCTCGTCGCGCGCCTCGGCGTCACCGGCGCGCGTGAGGCGCTGGACCCCGGGCTCGAAGCCGCGGCCGCGGCGGTGCGCGCGGTCACCGACCTCCCGGTGGCCGTCGGCTTCGGCCTGTCCACCCCCGCCCAGGCGGCGCAGGTCGCCGGCTTCGCCGACGGTGTGGTGGTGGGGAGCGCACTGGTCGACCGGATGGGACGGGGCGGGGTGGCCCCGGCCCTGGCGTTCCTCCGGGAGATGCGGGCGGCGCTCGATTCCGCGCGGAGTCCCGTCGGTGCGTGACGTCCGGCCCCTCCTCGAGTGGTACGGGCGGGTGCTCGCCTGGGGCGGCGCAGCCGTCTTCGCGCTCGCCCTGGCGCTCGACCGGGGCTGGCTCGCCGACCCGCTGCCCCCCCTGGCGCTCCTCGCCGCGGTCGTGGCCCTCCGGTTCGCCCCGGTGCGCCTGAGCAAGTATTCCTACCTCACGCAGACGGCCATCGTGCCGCTCGCCGGGGCGCTCGCGTTCGGCCCCGTCCCGGTCATCGCGGCGCTCGGGCTGGGGGTGCTGGCCAGCGACTTGGGCGTGCTCCGCAAGCCGGCGTGGGCGGCGACGATCAATGCCGGCCGGGAGGTCCTCGCCTTCGCGGCCGCGTTCGGGATCTACGCCGCCGTGCTCCGTGCCACCGGTGTCGTGGCGTTCTCCCTCGACTGGCTGCCGGCCGGCGTGGCCTACGGCGGCGCCTACTTCTTCACGACCCGGACGCTGTTCTACTTCACCCTGCTGGTGCGGGACAAGCTGGAGAGCGAGGAGCGCCTCCTCATCCTCCGCTACGAGATCGTCTCGTACGTGCTCTCGCTGCTGGCCGCAGCCCTGGTCCTCGCCGCGTTCCGGGCGCTCGACCCGCCCGGCTGGGTGGCCGTGCTGATGGTGCTCGGCCTGCTCGGCATCCTGACGCGCCGGATCATCGAGGAGGCGATCACCGCCGAGGACCTCAACAAGGTCCACCTGATGGAGTCCGCGGTGGCGAGCAACCTCACGCTCGAGGCCTCGCTGACCCAGATCGAGCGCCTGGCGCATCGCCTGCTGGACTGGGGGGACCTGCGCATCTACCGCGCGGGTCCGGGGGGCCTCGCGCTCGAGTACCGCGCGACGCTGGGGCGTCCGGGCCGGGGCGAGCCCCCGCGCGACCTCGGGGCGCTCCGCGGTCGGGTCGTCACCTCGGGCGAGGCGCTGACCGTGAGCGACGCCCACCGGGACGCACGGATCGTGGCGCCCGAGCCGGACGTGCAGAGCCTGGTCATCACCCCGGTGCGCTTCGCCGGGGAGGTGACCGGCACGCTGGAGCTGGAGCACCACAAGCGCCACGCCTACCGCGCGCGCGACCTGACCGCCATCTCCACCATCGCCACCCAGGTGGCGACGGCGATGCACATCGCCGACCTGCGGCGGCCGCTCGTCGCCACGATCGCGCGGATCGGGGAGCAGGTCGGGGCACTGGCCGGCACGACCGAGGCCCTGCGGAGCGGGGCCGGGGCGCTCTCGACCGCCGCCGGCGGACTCACCGAGGCGGTGGCGGAGGAGGAGGCCTTCGTGCGGGCGGGACTCGCGGCCACCGCGGGGCTCGCCGAGGCGGCCCGCGCGATGGCCGCGGAGGCGGGGCGAGTGGCGGTCGCGAGCCGCGAGGCGGCCGCCTCCGCGCGAGCCCACCGCGCGTCGATCGGGGAGGCCCTCGCGCGGCTCGAGGAACTCAAGCGGTTCGTCGCCGACGGGGCGGTGCGCGTCTCCGACCTCGGGACCGAGGCCCGCGGGGTGTCCGGCGTCCTGGATTCGATCCACGAACTCGCCGACCTCACCGACTTGATCTCCCTCAATGCCGCCATCGAGGCCGCGCGGGCGGGCCGGGACGGGCGCGGATTCGCGGTGGTGGCGGGGGAGGTGCGGCAACTCGCGGCCCAGAGCACTGCGGCCGCGCGCGAAGCCGGCCGCCTCCTGACCGGGGTCACCGACCGCGTGAGCGCGGTCGCGGCCCAGATCGGCCGGGGCGAAGCGGCGGTGGCCGGCGTCGAGGGGGTGAGCGGGGCGGCAGCGGACGGCCTCGAGGCCATCGTCGCCTCGGTGGTCCAGACCGAGCAGGAAGCCGACCGCATCGCGGCCGCCGCGGTGCGGCAGCTCGCTGCGGCCGAACGCCTGGGGGCGGAGATCGAGCGCCTCGCGCAGGTGGCGGGGCGCACCCGCGCGGGCGCCACCACGCTGCTCTCGCAGGCGGGTGAGGCCAGCCGGGGCCAGGCGGACCTCGAGCGCGCCACCCGCCGGCTCGAGGCGATGGCCACCGACCTCCAGGACATCGCGCGCCACTTCACGGGGGAGGCGTGAGCACCGGCCCCGCCCCGACCCGGGCCTGGGTCGCGCTGGGGAGCAACCTCGGCGACCGCGCCGCCCGGCTCGCGGCGGCCCGGACCGCCCTCGCCCGCCTCCCGGACACCGTGCTGCTCGGCGCCTCGCAGGTGGAGGAGACCGCGCCCCTCGGCGGGCGGCCCCAGCCGCCCTACCTCAACCAGATGGTGCTGCTGGAGACCGCCCTGGCGCCGCGCGCCCTGCTGGCCGAGCTGCACCGCATCGAGGCTGCCGCGGGCCGCGTGCGGCGCGAGCGCTGGGCCTCCCGGACCCTGGACCTCGACCTCGTCCGGTACGGCGACGTCCACGCCGCCGAGCCGGACCTCACGCTGCCGCATCCCGGCCTCGCCGAGCGCGACTTCTGGCGCCGCGAGATGGAGGAGCTCACGCCCTATGTCCGCTGACGCCAGGCCGCTCACCACGCTCGACCTCCTCCGGATGAAGGAGGAACGGCGCCGGATCGTCTCGCTCACCTGCTACGATGCCCTGCACGCCCGGCTGCTCGACGCCGCCGGGGTGGACGTGGTCCTGGTCGGGGACTCGGTGAACCAGGTGGTGGCCGGTCGGGACTCGACGCTGAGCGCCACGCTCGACCAGATGATCTACCACGGGGCGGCCGTCCGGCGCGGCCTCACCCGCGCCCTGCTCGTCATCGACCTCCCGTTCCTCACCTACCAGGTGTCGGTGGAGGAGGCCATCCGGAACGCGGGGCGGGCGCTGCAGGAGACCGGCGCGCAGGCGGTCAAGCTCGAGGGCGGGGCGCCGATGGTGCGCACCGTGAAGGCGCTGGTCGAGCGGGGGATCCCGGTGATGGGCCACCTCGGCCTGACGCCGCAGTCGGTGCACGCCCTGGGCGGCTACCGGGTGCAGGGACGCACCCCGGAGTCCGCCGAGCGCCTGCTGGCCGAGGCGCGCCTGCTGGAGGACGCCGGTGCCTTTGCCCTGGTGCTGGAGCTGGTGCCGGCGCCGCTCGCCCAGCGGATCTCCGAGGGGCTCACCATCCCGACCATCGGGATCGGCGCGGGCGCCGGCTGCGACGGCCAGGTGCTGGTCCTGCCCGACATGCTGGGGCTCAACACCGGGTTCAAGCCGAAGTTCCTCAAGCGCTATGCCGAGCTGGGCGACGCCGTCCGCGACGCCGTCGGCCGGTACGCCACCGACGTCCGGGAG
>JAICEH010000032.1 GCA_025924275.1 Gemmatimonadales bacterium
CATCCAGGGCGGGACGCTGCTCCGGGGGCGGTTCTTCTCCCGGGCCGAGGTCGGGAGCGGCACCGCGGTGGTGGTCCTGGAGGAGGAGACCGCCGACCGCCTCTTCGGGCGGATCGATCCGCTGGGCAAGGTGACGCGGATCGCGGGCAAGCCGTTCCGGGTGATCGGGATCTACGCCCGTCCCGCCAACATCTTCGAACCCCCGAGTCAGCAGGTCGGCGCCGTGGTCAGCTACGAGGCGGGCCGCCGCCACTTCGATTACGACGAGACCAACATGCTGTTCATCGCGGCGCGGCCCCGGGCCGGGGTGCCCGGCGACCGCGCCCTCGACCTCGCGACCGTGGCGCTGCGACGCGCCCGGGCACTCCGGCCGGGCGACCCCGACACCTTCGACCTCATCTCCCAGGACCAGATCCTCGACACGGTGTCGAACCTCACCTCCGCCTTCTTCCTCGTGATGGTGGCGCTCTCGGGCGTCGCCCTCCTGGTCGGCGGGATCGGCGTGATGGCCATCATGATGGTGTCGGTCACCGACCGGACCCGCGAGATCGGCCTCCGCCTGGCCCTGGGCGCCACGCGGCGCGAGGTGCTCTGGCAGTTCCTGGTGGAGTCGGCCACCCTGACCCTGGTCGGTGGCCTCATCGGGATCGTGATCGGGCTGGGCGTGGGCCAGCTGCTCAAGCTCGGCCTCGGCCTCCAGACCGGGGTCCCGCTCTGGAGCGCCGGGGTCGCGGTGGGGGTGAGCATCGCCATCGGGCTGGTCTTCGGCTTCATTCCAGCCAACCGCGCGGCCCTGATGGACCCGGTGGAGGCGCTGCGGCACGAGTAGCGGGACGCGGCGAGCCGGGAGCGGGGAGCGGGCCGCCCCCCACCGCTCCCCCTTCCGACGTAACTTCCTACCGACCCCAACCCCGCCCCCCATGCCCGTCCACGTCCTGGCCATCGCCGCCCACCGCGACGACGTCGAACTGACCTGCGCTGGCACCCTGCTCAAGGCGCGAGACGCCGGCCACGCCACCGGCATCCTGGACCTGACCGGCGGCGAGACCGGCACCCGCGGCAGCGCGGAGGTGCGGGCCCGGGAGGCCGCTGCGGCGGCCGAAGTGCTCGGCGTGTCGGAGCGCCGGAACGCGGGCCTGCCCGACGCCGGCCTCCACAACACCGACGAGACCCGGCGGGTCGTGGTCGAGCAGATCCGCCACTTCCGGCCGCGCGTGGTGGTCCTCCCCTACCCCGTGGGGCGTCATCCCGACCACCGGGTGGCGGCGGAGCTGGGCCGGGATGCCTGCTTCCTGGCGGGCCTTGCCCGGTACCGGGCGGCGGGGGAGCCGTGGCGCCCGTTCAAGATCCTCCACGCCCTCGCCTACCGCGAGGACCCGGTCAAGCCCACGTTCGTGGTGGACATCTCGGCCCAGTTCGAGCGGAAGATGCGCGCCATCCGCTGCTACGCGAGCCAGTTCGACGGCGCCAAGGCGGCAGGCGAGATCTTCCCCACCGGGCAGGACCTCTACTCCCTGGTGGAGACCCAGAACGCGCACTACGGCTCCCTCATCCGCACCGCCTACGGCGAGCCCTTCTGGACCCAGGAGACGGTCGAGGTGGAGGACGTGGTGGCACTGGCAGTCCAGTCCATGTAACCGGACGGGGAGGGGTACCTGCGATGCGCGGCCGCCTCGGAATCCAGCCGCTCGGGCGTTCCCGTTCCCGGACTCCCCGTTCCCTATTCTTCCACCACCGCCACCGTCCAGCCCCCGCCTTCCACCCCCTCCAGCATCACCGCGCGCACCGCGCCGGCCCCGATCGACAGCGCCTCGGTCCCCGCCACGACCGTGGCGGTGCCCGCCTCGGTGAAGCGTACCACCCAGGTGCCCGGCTCGAAGTACAGGAGCGTGCTGTACGACGGGAAGCGGGCGTCGAGCGAGAGCTCGGCGGGCCGCCCGGCCAGGTCGGTGCCCGGCGGGGTGATGTGCACGTCGAGCAGGATCGGCGGGCCCGCGCTGGCCGAGTCGGTGAAGGGGGGCGCCACGTTCACGATCCGGATGTTGGCCCGGTCGATCTGCGCCGCGCCGGTATCCCCCGGCGAGCGGACCGCCAGGCTGAGGGCCTCGCCGCCCGCCATCAGCGTGTAGCTGCCGTCCTGGACGAGGTTGGCCTCCAGCGCGTGGAGCACCGTGGTCGTCCCCGTGGCGCGCACCGCCACCTCCTGGGTCCCCGCGGGTACTTCCAGGTAGTCCGACGATCCCTCGTAGGGGACGCCGGTGATCACCACCTCGCCGTCGGCGAGGAGGTCGAGGGCCGCTGCATCGCTCGCCCCGTTGAGGAGCCGGAGCTCCGCCGTCGGATCGGCGGGCGCCGCCGGGTCATCGTCGCATCCGCCCGCGGCTGCCACCAGGGCGACCAGCAGGATCCCGGACATTCGCCGTTGCCACATCCTTGCCTCCCCGGCCGTTCCCGGCCGCCAATGGTCCCCCCGAACCTAGCACTCCCACCCTGCAGGAGACGTGGAGGAATCGTGAGGGCGCACCCAGCGGGGGAACTCGCCCCAACCCCTTCCCCCGCCTATATTTCCCGGCCCATGAAGCACGATCCCGTCTACCTCGACCACGCCGCCACCACCCCGGTCCGCCCCGAGGTGCTGGAGGCGATGCTGCCCTACCTCCGCGCCGACGCCTTCGGCAACCCGTCGAGCCCGCACCGGTGGGGCCGGGCGGCCCGCGCCGGGATCGAGCAGGCCAAGCGCCAGGTCGCCGCCGCCCTCGGCGCGGAGCCGAACCAGGTGGTCTTCACCTCCGGGGGCACCGAGGCGGACAACCTGGCCGTGGTGGGGGCTGCGCTCGCCGCCCGGCACGCCGGCCGGCGGATGGCCGTGGCGGTCTCCGCCGCCGAGCACAAGGCGGTGCTCGCCGCGGCGCACCACGTCGCGGCGCTGGGTGGCGAGGAGCGGATCCTCCCGGTGGACGGGCACGGGGTGCTGGAACTCGACGCGCTCGACGAGGCCCTCGCAGCCCGGCCGGCCTGCGTCTCGGTGATGTGGGTGAACAACGAGGTCGGGACCCTCCAGCCGGTCGACCGGATCGCGGATCGCTGCCGCGAAGCGGGCGTCATCTTCCACACCGACGCGGTGCAGGCCTTCGGCAAGGTCCCGGTGGCGGTCGCCGGCTTCGGCGGGACGCTGCTCACCGTCTCGGGCCACAAGATCGGCGCCCCGAAGGGCGTGGGCGCGCTGCTCGTCCGCGACCGGAAGGCGGTGGAGGCGATCATCCACGGCGGCGGGCAGCAGTTCGGCATCCGACCCGGCACCGAAAACGTCGCGGGCGCGGTGGCGCTCGGCGCCGCCTGCGAGCTGGCGGCGCAGGAACAGCCCGCCACCGCAGCACGGCTCGGGGCGCTCCGGGACGACCTCGCGGCGCGGCTCCGGGCGGCGGTGCCGGACATCGTGATCAATGCCGAGGGCGGACCCCGGGCGCCGCACGTCCTCAGCGTGTCGGTGCCCGGCGCCGACGGCGAGGCGATGCTGATGCACCTCGACCTCGCCGGGGTGGCGGCCTCCGGCGGCTCGGCGTGCTCCACCGGCGCGGTCGAGCCCTCCCACGTGCTCGTGGCGATGGGCGTCCCGCGCGAACTCGCCCTCGGGACGCTCCGCTTCTCCCTGGGGCATGAATCCACCGAAGCCGACGTGGCGCGCGCCGCCGAGGTCTTCCCGGCGGTGGTCGAGAAGGTGCGCAAGCTGGCCGGCCTGCTCGGCCGGGCCTGACCGCCGGAGCCGCGGGTGGCCCGGGTCCTGGTCGCGATGTCGGGCGGGGTGGACAGTTCCGTCGCCGCCGCCCGGCTGGCCGCCGAGGGGCACGAGGTGATCGGGGCCACGCTGAAGCTCTTCTGCTATGGCGACGACGTTCCCGACCGGCCCTGCTGCTCCCTCGACTCGATCACCGACGCGAAGCTCGTCGCTCACCGGCTGGGCATCCCGCACTACGTGCTCAACCTCGAGGACCGATTCGGGCACGACGTCATCGGCGACTTCGTGTCGGAGTACGCGCGGGGGCGGACGCCCATCCCCTGCGTCCGCTGCAACTCCTTCACCAAGTTCCGGGACCTCCTCGCCCACGCCGACGCCCTGGACTGCGACTTCCTCGCCACGGGGCACTACGCCGTGGCGCGGGACGGGGCCCTCTTCCGCGGCGCCGACCGGGCCAAGGACCAGAGCTACTTCCTCTGGGGCATCGACCGGGCGGTGGTGGCGAGGATGCTGACGCCGGTCGGCACCCTCAGCAAGGCGGAGACTCGCGCCGAAGCCCGCGCACTCGGGCTGGTGACGGCGGAGAAGCCGGAGTCGGTCGAGATCTGCTTCGTCCCCGATGGCGACTACCTTGCCGTGCTCGAGCGGCACCTCCCCGCGGATGCCCCGGCCCTCGCGGCCGGGTCGTTCGTCACCCCGGCCGGCGAGGTCGTGGGCGATCACCGGGGCTTCGCCCGCTTCACCGTCGGCCAGCGGAAGGGCCTGCCCGGCGGCCGCACTGAGCCGCTCTACGTGCTCGGGATCCGCCCGGAGCGCCGCGAGGTGGTGGTCGGGCCGGCCGAGGCGCTCGACGGCCACGCCGTGACGCTCGACGAGGTGAACTGGCTCGCGCCGCCGCTCCGGCCGGGGGAGCGATGCGAGGTGCAGCTCCGCTACCGCGCCCGGGCCGTGCCGGCCGAGGTGCGCCACGCCAGCGCCGGGACGGTCGAGCTCAAGTTGCTCGCCCCGGCGCGGGCGATCGCGCCGGGCCAGTCCGGCGTGCTCTACGGCACCGGTGGCCGGGTGCTGGGGGGCGGGCTGATCCGGTGAGGCGGCTCCCGGTCGCCGGGCTCGCGGCGCTGGTGGCGGCGGCACCCCTCGCGGCCCAGGGGGCGGGTCGGCTCACCCCGGACCGGCTCCTCGCCCTCCCGATCCCCTCCGATCCGCGCGTGTCCCCCGACGGCCGCCTGGTGGCCTTCACGGTGGGCACGGTCGAGGCGCCGGGTTCGGTCGAACGGCGCCGGGTCTGGCTGGCCGACGTCGACCGGGGCGAGGTCTGGCAGGCCACGGCGGGCGACGGCGACGCGTGGGCGCCCCGCTGGGCGCCGACCGGCGCCACCCTGGGCTTCCTCTCCACGCGGGGCGGCCCGCCCGAGGTGTGGGCGCTCCCCACCCGCGGGGGCGAGCCGCGGCGGCTCTCGGACGCCGGCCTCGCGCTGGTGGACTTCGAGTGGAGCGGGAGCGGAGGATCGGTTCTCGCCGTGGCCGACGTCCCGGCCACCGATCCGGCCGCCCCGGTGTCCGAGCGCCCGCGCCGCGACGGATCGGGGTGGCGGCTGGCCACCCGGCGCCACCTCTTTCGCGTCCCGGTCGCCGGCTCGGCGCCGACCGACGTGACGCCGGGGCCGCGCGACATCCCCCGGCTGGACGCCGCCGGGTCCGGGTTCGCCGTCACTTCCCTCGGCACCGAGATCGCCTGGGCCGGTCCCGCCGCCGGCGGCGACACCGACATCATCACGATGGGCCCGGACGGCAGCGGCGTGCAGCCGCTCACCCGGAGCGCCGGTCCGGAGACCCGGCCAGCCTACTCGCCCGACAGCCGGTTCCTTGCCTACCTGCAAGGCGAGCGGCCTGGCCACCCCTCGGCGCGACGGTCCCTCGTGCTCTACGAACGCGCGACCGGCCGCCGCTTCAGTCTCACCGGCGACTGGGACCGGAGCGTCGAGGCCTTCGCCTGGTCGCCGGACTCGCGGCGGGTCGTGGTCGAGGTGGCGGAGGCGGGGCATCGTGCGCTCTACCTGGTGGAGATCGGCAGCGGGCGGCGGACCCGTCTCGTGAGTGACGGGCACAACAGCGCGGCCCGGTTCGCGGGCGGGGGCCGCCTGATCTTCATCCGGTCGACCGCGGCGACCCCGCCCGAGCTCTACTCGGTGGGCGAGGACGGGAGCGACCTGCGCCGGCTCACCCGCTTCGGCGCCGCGCTCGAGCCGCTCCAGCTCACCGGGGGGGAGACCCTCTGGGTGCGCGGGGCCGGGGGCGACTCCCTCCAGGTCTGGCTCCACCGCCCACCCGGAGCCGTCGAGCGGGCGCCGCTCCTCGTCCTGGTGCCTGACGGCCCGGGCCGGGGATGGACCGATGGCTGGGAGCCCCTCTGGAATGCGGGGCTCTTTGCCGCCGCGGGGTGGATGGTGGCCCGGCCCAACCTGCACGGGGCGGCCGGCTACGGCGAGGCGTTCACCAGTGCCGCGTGGCGCCAGCCCGCCGGGCCGGCCGGCACCGATCTCCTGGGTGTGCTCGACGCGCTGAGCGTGCGGCCCGACGTGGACCCCGCGCGGATCGCGCTGGCCGGGAGCGGGCACGGAGCGGGGCTCGCCCTCTGGCTCGCCGGCCAGGGGGGGCGCTACGCCGGCATCGTCGCCCACGCGCCGGTGGTGGATGCGGTGGCGTACGCCGCGACGACCGCCGCCGGGGGCCTGGAGGAGACCTACGGCGGCGGACCGCTGGACCCCGCGGCCCGCACGGCGATGGAGCGGAGCTCGCCGCTCAACCACGCGGGGCGCTGGGCCACCCCGGTGCTCCTCACGCACGGCACGGCCGACGACCTGGTCGACGTATCGCAGAGCCTCGCCGCCCTCCGGCTGCTCGAGGAGCGCGGGCTCGAGCGCGGGCTCCTGCTGCTGCCGGGCGAGGGTCACGAGCCCGCCGGGGCCGGTGGGCGGCTCGCCTGGTGGACCGGGGTCCTGCGCTGGCTCGACGACCGATTCTCCAGCGGGCGCTGACGGCGCCGGGAGGCCTGACCATGTCGCTGCTCTGGCGGTTGCTGGTGAACGCGGTGGCCATCTGGGTGGCCGTGCGGATCGTGAATGGCCTCGAGTTCACCGGCACCTGGCTGCAGATGGGCGTCGTCGCCGGCGTCCTCGCGCTGGTGAATGCCCTGGTGCGGCCAGTGCTCACGATGCTCACCTGCCCCCTCGTGCTCCTCACCCTCGGCCTGTTCACCCTGGTCATCAACGCCCTGATGCTGATGCTCACCGGGTGGCTGAGCGGCCGGCTCGACCTCGGGTTCTCCGTGGCCGGGTTCATCCCGGCATTCTGGGGGGCGCTCATCATCTCGGCCGTGAGCGTCCTGGCCACCCTCTTCTTCGGGAAGCAGGGGCCGGGGCGCGAGGAGTAGGCCGACCCCCGGGCGGTGCCACCGGGATGGAACCAAGGCGAGGCCGCCGGCGTAGAGCACGGGGACACCCGATGGACCGCCACCTGGAGGAGTACGACCGATGACCTACCCAGCGCCCGCGACGGCTGCGGCCCTCGCGCTCATCATGGCCGGCGCCCCCGCGGCCGCGCAGCAGACCGCCCTCGCGGTTGGCGACCCGGCGCCGGTGTTCGACGCGGTGGACGCCTACGGCAAGCCGTGGCGGAGCGCCGACGTCGTGGGGGAGAAGATCCTCGTCGTCTACTTCTATCCCGCGGCGATGACCGAGGGCTGCACCAAGCAGGCCTGCGCGTTCCGCGACGACCACTCCGTCCTGCAGGAGCTGGGGGCGGAGGTCGTGGGCGTGAGCGGCGACCGCGGCCTCAACCTCATCGCCTTCCGCGAGTCGAACCGGCTCAACTTCCCGCTGCTCTCGGACACGGCGGGGGTGATCGCGGGGGCCTTCGGCGTGCCCCTCCGCCAGGGCGGCACCATCACCCGGACGGTGGAGGGCCGGGAGCTCGAGCTCACCCGCGACGTCACCGCGGCCCGCTGGACCTTCATCATCGACCGGCGGGGGCGCATCGCCTACAAGGAGACGGAGGTCAATCCGGAGGGCGACAGCAAGGCGGTGATCGCGGCCATCCGGAAGATGCAGGGCTGACGGCACGACGGCGCGGACGGTGACGAGGGTCACCTCCGCGCCGTTGTGCGTCCGGTCACAGGCCGCGTCCACGACCGGGCGCCACGTTGCGGGCGTCGCACCCGACGAGGACCCCAACGTGGAGGATGCCACATGCCGTCCCGACTGCACATCGCGGCACTCGCTGCCGTCCTGGCCGCCGGAACCGCCGTCACCGTCGAGGCACAGACGTCCCGTGCCCACCTCGGTCCCCGCCTCTCCTACCACTTCGATGCCGAGGAGGTCGGCCTGGGCGCGCAGCTGGGGCTGCCCATCGGCCAGCGGCTGGAGTTCTACCCCTCCTTCGACGTCTTCTTCGTCGACCCGGGCTCGCTCTGGGCGCTCAACGCCGACCTCAAGTACCGCTTCGGCGGGGAGGGGATGGACTGGCTCTACACCGGCGGCGGACTCAACGTCACCAGTGCGAGCGTGAACGGCAACGACGAGACCGACGCGGGGCTCAACCTGATGCTCGGCGTGGAATCGCTGCGGGGCTGGGTCCACCCCTTCGCGGAGGGGCGGCTCATCATCGGGGACGAGACGGCCTTCCAGCTCTCGGGAGGGCTCAACTTCACGCTCGGGAAGCACTGAATCGGACGGGCGGTGGGCCGGCGGGGGAGTCGGCCGGTGCGCCCCCACGCACCTGAGTCGGCCCCCCTCCGCCCCTCCGCTCATCTTCCCGCCTTCCCGCCGTTCCGCCGTACCGACTCTCCGCCTTCCCGCTACTCCGCCACCTTCACGTTGTTGCCGCGGTCGTCGTCCGGCAGGCGGCCGTCGGGGTCCAGCTCGGCCCGCCGGATGCGGCGGGGGCCCAGGACCCTGCGGGTAAAGCGCGGGCCCTGGTTCCACGCGTCCACCGGGAGCGCGAGGGACTCGGTACTGCCGTCTTCGAAGGTGAGCCGGAGGAAGATGGGCAGCTGCATCGCGCCGAGGTTGGCGATCGTAACCGCCCCGCCGTCGGGCCCGTTGACGATCGCCTCCACCGCCTGGTCGGGGCGGTTCACGGTGTACACCCAGTCGCGCCAGAACCAGTCGAGGTCCACGCCCGACCGGTCGCGCATCATCCGGAAGAAGTCCGCCGGAGTGGGGTGCCGGTAGGCCCAGGCCGCGAGGTAGGCCCGGAACGCCGGGTCGAAGCGGGCCGGGCCGAGCACGTGGTGCCGCAGGGTCTGCAGCATCAGCGCCGGCTTCTGGTACCCGGTCCAGAAGAGGTCGCGGCTCTCCACCGGCCGCGTGATGAGCGGCTGCTCCCGCCCGGGGACCGCGTGGTCGCGGTAGAGGTGGAGGGCGTGGACCCCGATGGTGTCGCCGTAGGCGGTGCCGGCGAAGTACTTCGCCGCGTTGTCCAGGTCGATGAAGGTGTTGAAACCCTCGTCCATCCAGGGGTAGAGGCGCTCGTTGCTGCCCACGATCATCGGCACCCACTGGTGGCCCAGCTCGTGGGCCACGACCCACTGGAGGTCCTCCCGCGTCGGCCCCGATGGATCGAAGGCGAGCATCGGGTACTCCATCCCCTCGATCGGACCCTCGACGCTGGAGGCGTGGGGGTAGGGATAGCGGAGCCAGGTCTCGCTGAAGTGCTTCACCGCCTCCCGCGCCATCCGGTTGGCCTCGGGCCAGAGGGTGGCGGTGGGCCGGTAGTAGGTGTGGATCAGCACGCCGTCGTACCCGCTCGCGTCCCAGCGGAAGTTGGGCGCAGCGGCGAAGGCGAAGTCGCGGACCGAGTCGGCGCTGAAGCGCCAGGTGAGGGTGCCTCCCGCCCGGGGCCGGGTGGCCGGCGTGCCGGCCTCCTCCGCGGCGATGATGGCGACGGGCGCCTCGCTGGTGCGGGCCCGGGCCAGCCGCTCGCGCTGGGCCGGGGTCAGCACGTCGGCCGGATTCTGCAGCACGCCGGTGGCCGCCACGACCCAGGCCGCCGGGAGGGTGAGCGCCACGTCGAATCGCCCGTACTCCAGGTAGAATTCCCCGGCCCCGACATAGGGCTCGTGATTCCAGCCGCGCACGTCGTCGTACACGGCGAGTCGCGGGTACCACTGCGCGATCTCGTACAGCGGGCCGTCGTGCCCCATCCGCGCGGCGCCGTACGGCGGGACCTTGAACCGCCAGCCCACCTCGATCGCGACGCTCCCGCCCGGGGCCACCGGCCGGGCCAGGGGCAGCCGCATCGTGGTGCCGTGGACCTCGGGCGTGGCCGCGGCACCGTCCACCCGCATCGGCCCGAGCACCAGCCCGCCGGGGAAGCCGCGGCAGGAGAAGTCGAAGGTGCTCGTGAGGAAGACGAGCGGCGGTTGATCGAGCAGGTTCGCGACGCTCCCCGGGGCGCAGATGTTCTGCTCCAGGTGGAACCACAGTTCCTCAAGCGCCACGGGGGCCCGGTTGTGGTAGGTGATCCGCCCCTCGCCCCGGAGCGTGTCGGTGGCCGGGTCGAGCACGGCGTCGATGCGGTAGTCCACCCGCTGCTGCCAGTAGGCGGGGCCCGGACGTCCCGACGGCAACCGCACCGGCGACGCGGGCGCCCAGCCGGCGAGGGCCGCCGCCGTCGGCGCGGTCGCCTGCGCGGCCACGGGGCCCGCGAGGACGGCAAGGACGGCGGGGAGGGCTGGGAGGGACGGCAGGATCCGCATCGTGACCTCGGGGCCGGCGGGGGAGTCCGCATTCTGCCCCCGATTCCCCCTACCGTCCAGTTCCGCTCTCCCGTCCAGCCGCCGAGCCGCCCAGCCGACTACCTTTCCCCCTCACCCAACCCGGACCCCCAGTGCCGTTCAGCACGCTCAAGCTCGACCCCGCCCTGCTCAAGGCCCTGAAGGAGCTCGGCTTCACCCGGCCCACGCCGATCCAGACGGACGCCATTCCCCCGGCCCTTGCGGGGCGGGACGTGCTCGCCTGCGCGATGACCGGCAGCGGCAAGACCTACGCCTTCCTCCTGCCGATCCTCCACCGGCTGCTCGAGCGCCCCCGGGGGCGGACCCGCGCCCTGGTGCTCACGCCCACCCGCGAGCTCGCGGCGCAGATCCTCGAGGCGCTCAACGACGTCACGGTGCACACGCCGCTCACCGGAGCCTCGGTCTACGGGGGCGTGGGGATGGGCCCGCAGGAACACGCCTTCCGGAGCGGCGTGGACGTGATCGTCGCCACTCCCGGCCGGCTCCTCGACCACTTCAAGGCGCCGTACGCCAGGCTCGATGCCCTCGAGTACCTCGTGCTCGACGAGGCCGACCGCATGCTCGACATGGGGTTCCTGCCGGACATCCGCCGCGTGCTGCGCCACCTCCCGACGAAGCGGCAGACGCTGTTCTTCAGCGCGACGATGCCGCCGCCGATCGCGATCCTCGCGCGGGAGATGCTCCACGACCCGGCCACGATCAACCTGCAGCGCCACGCGGCTCCGGCCGTGGGCATCACCCAGGCCGTATACCCGGTGCCGCAGGAGCTCAAGGGGGCCCTGCTCGTGGAGCTCCTGCGCCGGGGGGAGATGCAGGAGGCCCTCACCTTCACCCGCACCAAGCACCGCGCCAACCGGCTGCACGCGTTCCTGGCCAAGGCCGGGGTCAATGCCGAACGGATCCACGGCAACCGCTCGCAGGCCCAGCGGACCGAGGCGCTCGAGGGGTTCAAGGCCGGGAAGTACCGTGTCCTGGTGGCCACCGACATCGCCTCGCGCGGGATCGACGTCGAGGCGCTGGGCCACGTGGTGAACTTCGACGTGCCGCTGGTGCCGGAGGACTACATCCATCGGGTGGGCCGCACCGCGCGCGCCGAGCTCACCGGCGAGGCCTTCACCTTCGTCGCCCCCGACGAGGAGCCCGCACTCCGGGCCATCGAGCGGGCCGTGGGCAAGCGGCTGCCCCGCGTCACCCTGCCCGATTTCGACTACGCCGCGAAGCCCGCCGGGCAGCTCGAGGTGCCGCTGGCACAGCGGATCGCCGAGATCCGGGCGAGGAAGGCGGAGGAGCGGTCGCGGGCCAAGGCGAAGGCGGAGCGCCGTGCGGCCGCCGAGTCGGCGCGACTCACCCCGGACGACCGGAATCGATCCGGCCCGGCACCGGCGGCGCGGCGGGGCCGATCCGGGCGCCGCCGCGGTCGCGGAGGCGCCGGGGGACCTACTGCTTCACGCGGGTAGGCCGGAGGTCACGGGTCGCCACCACCACTGCCTGGTCCACCGCCTCGGCGTAGGCCTCGTCCGGGTCCCGCACCGAGACGGACGGGAATCCGCCCGTCGTGGAGGCCTGCCCCACCCCGGCGGTGGCCGCCGAGCGCGCCCGCCACAGCGTGGCACCGCTCCGGACGGAGACCAGCCGTACCGCGAGCGTCGCATCCACGTCGGCCCCGACCTGCGCGCTCCCGATGCCGGCCAGCCCACCGCGCGGCTTGACCCCCGACACCACCAGCTCGCCCACGAACACCGCCCCCACCTCGTGCTTCCCGCTGACCGCCTCCGCGATCGCCTGGCCATCCGCCTCCGACGCCGGGCCGGTCAGCCCGAGGTCGGCAGCGTCCAGTTCCACCAGCTCGATGCCGGGCTGGTTCGCCAGGGCCACCTCGGCGAACCGCTCGGTGGCGTAGGTCGCGAGCCGCTCGTTCCCCGGGGCGGAGAAGGTCACCAGGGCCACCGCTCCGTGCGACTGGAGGTCGAGCCGGGGCGGGACCAGGGCGTAGTGCGAGGCGCACCCCTGCAGGCCCAGGGCCGTGCAGAATGCAAGCAGGCATCCCATTGCGGGAGAGCGGTTTGGGCGATGCGTGGCCATCCAGGTACCCTCTCGAAGCCGGATAGCCCGGAGAAGGCAAGAGGTGCGCCAGCGGGGGCCCGGCCAGACGATCCCCCCGCGTCCCCGCCTTCCCCGCTAGGCGGGCATCCCGCCATCTTCCGCAATGGCCGGCCGGCGCTCCGGCGCCCCGCGGCTCCCTGCCGCATTCGTCGCCGGTCCCATCGCCGTGCAGTGCGCCTCGGTCCCGTGCGGCGGCTGGTGGCGGGCGCGCGTTTCTCGCACCCCGGAGGCACCGATGTCACGCGCATTCGTTCGCGAGGACGCCGGCGGCGAGGGAGTCCGCCGGCATTACCCCCTGCCGCCCCGCGACGACCCCGGGTACGAGGCCGCCGTCGCGACCGCGCTGCTCGAGGGCGCGCGGATCGGCGATACCGCCGGCGCCGAGGCCGCCACCGGCTATCG
>JAICEH010000033.1 GCA_025924275.1 Gemmatimonadales bacterium
GAAGCGCAGGGCCCCGTCGGCTTGGTGCACCACCGACTCGAAGCGCCGCGCCACGGTGGCCGCCGCGGGTCCCGGCGGCGCCCCGCCCGGGTCGGGCACGAGCTCATCGAGCGGGCGGCGGAGCAGCGCCTCGACCGGCAGGTCGAACAGCTCGGCCGCGGCGGGGTTGGCGAAGCCGATGCGCCCGTCGGCGTCGGTGATCACGATGGCGTCGTAGGCATTCTGGACCACCCGGCGGAACCGGTCCTCGAGGCGCATCACCTCGGTCACGTCCTCGAAGGCGACCACGAGCCCGCGGTCCGGGAGCGGCGTGGCGGTGAGGATGTGCAGGCGGTCGCCCGCCTCGAGCAGCGCCGTGGCGGCGCGGCCCTCCGCCTGCGCAATGGCGAGGGGATCGGGCACGCCGCCGGGCCACGCCGGCAGCACGCCGCGCAGTTCGCGGCCCGGCAGGGCCGTCACCGGCAGCCCGGCCAGCCGGGCGAGCGCCAGGTTCCCCCGCACGATGCGCCCGCCCGCGTCGGTGATCGCGAGCCCGCCGGCGGTCGCGTCGAAGGCCGACTGCCACTCCCGCTTCCCGCGGGCGATCTGGTCCACCAGCCGGCTCTTGCCGATGGCGAGGGCCGCCTGGTCGGCGAAGGCGGACGCCACCCGCTGTTCATCGGGAGGCCAGGGCTGGGGCCGGTCGTGATAGAACCCGAGCGCCCCGATGGTCTCGCCGCCGAAGACCAGCGGAAGCAGCGCCGCCGAGCGGAACCCCGCGTCGCGCACCGCCTCACGCAGCGCGGGCTCGGCCTCGCGGAGCGCGTCGGGATGGAAGATCGGGATGCGCCGGGCGAGGGTCCGGGCCGAGGGCGTCTGCAGCAGCCGCTGGCCGACCGCCTCCACGTACGCGGTGGGGAGGCCGAGTGCGGCGACGCAATCGGTGCGGCCGGCGGCCCAGTCGAACAGGAAGACCCCCGCCCGCTGCGCCAGGAAGACCTCCCGGCCCTCCCCGGCCACGAACTCCATCGTGCTCCGGGCGTCCTCGACCCCGGTGAGCGCGTGGGCCACCCGGCCGAGGGCGTCGATCTGGTCCAGCCGCTTGAGGAGCTGCCCCCGGGTGCGGAGCGCCACGATCGCACTCCCCAGCTGATCGGCGGCGGCGGCCAGGAGCTGGCGGTCGGTGGCGTCGGGCTCCCGCCAGGGCACCGCCGCCGCGGAGACCGTGAGCACGCCGCCGGTGCCGCCACCCAGCCGCATCGGCACCATCACCCCGGCGCGCGCCAGCCGGGTGCGGAGGGGATTCGCCGCGGCCTCGGGCTCGGCATCGAGGTTGGCGCTCACCCGCGGTCCCCCGCGGAGCACCGCCGCGGCGAGCGACGACGGGCCGAGCACCGCCCCGGCCGGCTGCACCCGGGCCTCCGGGCCCACCGCGCCCAGCACGACCAGGCTGCCCGGCGGGTCGTCCAGCCGCTCGGCCACCGCCGCGCCGTCGCCGGCCGCGAGCTGCCGCACCGCGGCGAGCCCGAGCTCCACGGCGTCCTCCAGCGTCCCGGCCGCGGCGAGCCCGCGGGAGAGCCCGGCGAGGAGCCCGGCGGCCTCGAGCGCGGTGGGGCGCGGGGCGGCGGTGGAACCGGTCACGTGCCCTCCGGCACGATGATCTCCACCGCCCCGGGCACGACGGTGGCGGTGAACGGGGTGCGCCCGGCCCCGTCCCCGTCGAACTCGACCGGCTGCGGCGGGAACGCCTCCACCGTCACCTCCGCGCCGCGGGCGAACCCGACCAGGGCCCGCTCGGCGCCACCGCCCGCCTCCCGCAGCAGGTCCCAGATGGCCAGGACGCTCTGACCGAGGGTGTCGGCCCGGAGGACGATGACGTCGAGGAGCCCGTCGTCGGGGCGGACCGTCCGGCGGAACTTGATGAACGGCGGGATCACCTCGGCACAGTTGGCCACCAGCACCAGCGCGGCGTGGGCCTCGAGCTCCTGCCCGTCCACCGTGATGTGGTAGGTCGTGCTGCGGAGCTCGTGGAGCAGCCGGAGCGTCGTCGCGGCGTACGCCACCATCCCCCACCGCCGCTTGTGCTCCGACGACGTCTCCACCATCACCCGGGCGTCGTAGCCGGCGCCGCCCGCCACGGCGAAGTAGTGGGTCCCGTCGTCCCGTTCCACCCGTCCGAGGTCGAGGCGACGGCGGTGCCCCCGCACCAGCGCCTGCGCGGCCCGGATCGGGGCGGCGGGGATGCGCAGGTTGCCGGCGAGCAGGTTGCCGGTGCCGCCGGGGATCACGCCGAGCGCCACGTCGGTGCCGACCAGCGCGCTCGCCGCCTGCATCGTGGTGCCGTCGCCGCCGAACACCGCCACCACCTCCACCCCGTCGGCCACGCCCTCGGCGGCGAGCCGGCGCGCGTCCCCCGGGCCGGCGGTCGCGGCCACCTCGGTCTGCCATCCCCCGGCGCGGAACTGGTCCAGGATGCCCTGCACCACGTGGGGCTGCGTTCGCGCGGCGGCGGGATTGGTGATGAGGAGGAGGCGCACGCTCAGTACTCCTTCTCCCAGAAGAGGTCCATGCCGACCTGGTAGCGGCCGGTGGTCGAGAGCGGATCCACCTGCCGGCCGCCGACGCAGGCCAGCAGCGGCTCCACGCTGAACTGCGCGCGCCAGTGCCGGAGGAAGCGGTACTCGACACTCGCCCCCACGCTGTTGTAGCTGAACTGGCTCAGGCTGCAGAAGCCGGCGTTGAAGGTGAGGAACCACTGCCGGCCCACCTGCCAGCCGGCCCGGAGCTCCATCACGCCGGACGCGCCGGAGGAGCCCGAGGCCCCGACGGCCGGCCGGATCTGGATGAAGTCCACCGGGACCCCGAGGTCGGAGATCAGGGTCCGCTCGATCTCGCTCGACAGCACCGAGAGGCCGGCGTCGAGGGCCAGCTGCTCGCTCGTGCCGGGGGCCCCGCCGGCCGTCAGGTTGGTCGAGGGTCGGCCGAACATCAGGTAGGAGACGATGTCGGTCTCGGTGAGCGGCGGGCGCATGTCGCTGGTGAGCGACAGCTCGGGCGCCAGCATCGTCCCCCGGATCCGGGCCGTGACGAGGATGTCGTCGGGGTCGTCGATCGGCCGGATGACGTGCTCGGCCTCGATGTCCAGCTGGGCGTTCAGGTCGGGGGTGCCGAAGTAGCGCACCGTCCCGCTCTTGACCGTGAAGTCGCGGGTCACGAAGCCGAGGTTCAGGACGTAGCTGCCCCGCCGGGCATTGAACGTGCCGTCGAACCGGTACTCCTGCCGCACCTTGTTCACCAGCACCTGGCCGTCCACCTGGATGTTGGCCTCGTTGGAGCGGAGCCAGAAGTCGTCGCCGATGGTGAGCCGCAGGTCGACGATCCGGAGCGAATCGAGGAACCGGCTCTGGAAGGCCGCCCCCAGTCCCTGGGTCCGGATCAGCGTCGTGTCGATCAGGTCGGCGTTGGCCGGATCCTCGAGGTTCACGATGTCCTTCTGGACCAGGTCGGCGAAGTAGAGCTGGCCCTGCTCCGCCCGGATCTGGCCGCGGAGGGTCGCGCCGAAGACCGGCCCGGTGATCGCGAGCTCCCCGGTCGCGTCCAGGGTGAGGTAGTTCCGCACGTCGATCGCGCGGAAGTTCCGGTGGCGGATCCGCAGGTCGAGGACGGGCCGGGCGAGGTCGACGAAGCGCACGGCCCCGTCCATCACCAGCGAGCCGGCGCCTCCCTGCATGACGAGCGAGTCGATCACCATCGAGTCGCCCCGGAGCGACGCCCGCCCGCCGATGCCGGTGAAGCCGACGCCGAGGCCGGGCACCCCGGCGGCCCCTCCGTCAAGGGCCATCTCGCCGCGGAGCCGGGGTGCCCCCCACTCGCCCTCCACCGCCACGTCGGCGTTGAGGACGCCGCGCACCCGGCGGAGGGCGCTGGTGAACGCCTCCACGATCCCGAGGTCCACGCTGTCGGCCCGCGCGGCCACCTCGAGCGGCCCGGGCAGCCGTCGCTGGGGCACCGCCGCGAACGCCAGGTCGAGGGGCAGGGCCGCGCGGACCGTGAGGACGCGGGTGCCGGTCTTCCAGAGGAGCAGGTTCGCGTCGAGGATCCGGTCCTCGTAGTTGAGCACCCCCTGGACGAACGGCGCGCGGAAGTCGGCGATGGTCAGGTCGGCCAGCGACACCGAGCCGCCGAAGGTGGGCCGCCGCCGGGTGCCCTCGACCAGCAGTTCCGCGTCGAGCACGCCGTGCAGCGTGGTGTCCCGCTGGAGCAGCACGAGGAGGTCGGTGAGGCGGACGCCGATGAGCTCGAGCCGGAGCTGGCCGGGGGCGCCGAAGGGCGGGTTCCCCTCGGTGCGGATCACCCCCGCACCATCATCGGCCGCGAAGCGCACCGGGGTGAGCGAGACCATCGAATCGGCCCGCACCAGGGTGACGGGTTCCTCGAGCGTCCACCCGTGGCCGCCGGCGACCAGCGCCAGGGTCTCGGCGTCCAGGGTGAAGCGGTCGAACCCCGCGCCGCTCCACGAGCCCGCCGCCGCGATCGACGAGCCGGCCCCCAGCCCGGCCCCGGCGGACCAGTCGAGTGAGTCGGGCCGGCCATCGAGGGAAAGCCGGAGCTCGGTGAACCGCCGGCCGGCCCACCGCAGGTCGGGGGCGCTGGCCTCGAGCCGGATGGTCCGCGCGGGGCCGGTGCGCCAGTCGACGGAGGCCTCCGCCGCGGGGAACGCCGCATCGCGCCATCCGGCGTCCTGCAGCGCCAGGTCCGCGGACCCGGTCAGCGCCCCGAGGCCACCCTCGATGGTGGCGGCACCGGTGAGCACGCCGCGGAGCGGTGCGGCCAGTGAGAGGGAGTCCGGCGTGATGCCGGCCAGGCGGTGCGCGAGGTCGTCGAACGGCGCCAGCGTGCCCGCCTCGACGGCGACGCGGAGGGTGCCGGTCCGGTCCGGCGTCCATCCCAGGGTGCCGTCGGCGGCGAGCTGGCCCTGCGGCCACGCCAGGACCAGCTGCTCGACGCCGAGGATGGAGTCCCGCACCGACACGACGCCGACGAGGCTGTCGAAGCGGAACTGCTCCACCGAGCTGCCGCCCAGGGAGAGGCTGACCCGGCCCTCGGGCGCCCGACCCACGCCGGCCAGCCCTTCGACCACGAGCGTCCCGGCGAGTCGGGTCGCGGGACCACGGCCGGTCAGCGCCGCGAGGTCGAGCCCGCGGAAGCGCACCACCCCGGAATCGCCGCCCCAGCGCTCGGGGTAGCCCAGGGCGAACCACCCGTCGGTCTCGAGGTGGCCGACTTCGCCGTCGAGCTCCGAGACGACCCGCATCCGGCTGGTGGTGCCCTCCAGCGCCACGCGTCCCGCCACCGCACCCCGCGTGGGCAGCGTGGGGAAGCCGGCGCGGATCCCCTCGAAGTCGAGCGGAGCCAGGGCGAGCTCGGCGCGGAGGAAGCTTTCCGCACCGCGGAGGTCGAGGAAGGCGGTGCCCTCGGCGCGGCTCGCCGGCCGGCTGCCGTCGCGGTGCACGACCGCCCCCCGGAACGTGGCGGCGCGCCAGGGTCCCTCCAGGCTCCCTGCGGCGGCCAGGCGGCCCTCGAGTACGACGGGCGGCGCCACCTGGCGGACGGTCGGCACCCAGAGGTCCGAGGCGGTGAGCTCGAACCGGCGGAAGGTGAGTCCGTCCTCGCCCCCGAGCCGGACGCGCCCCAGGCCGGCGAGCAGGCTCACCGGGCTGCCGGGCAGGCGGGCATCGGCGAAGGCCCAGTCGAGCCGCACCGTGAGGTCGCTCATCCGGCCATCGGTCTCCACCAGGCCGGTGAGCCGGCCGTCCAGGGGGATGGTGTCGAGGAAGCCCTTGAAGTGAACGAGGTCCACGTCGCGCAGGCGGAGCGCGAGGTCGTCCAGGCCGAGGTCGTCGCTGCCCTCGTCGAGCACCACCGTGAGCCGCCCCTCGACCGCACTCCGGTCCGGCGCGGCCAGCGCGAGGTCGTCGATCGCGAAGGTGTTCCGGCCGGGGGCCGGCGACGCGGCGGTCACCAGGGCCCGGCCGGTCATCGCGGGGAAGGCCGGCGAGATCCAGCGGATGTCCTCGAGGTCGGCCCGCGGCGCGGCGAGGCGGAAGTCGAAGCGGAGCGGCCCGTCCGCCCAGTGCACCAGCCCGGCGCCGGAGAGCTCGGTGCCGGGGAGGACGGCACGTGCCACGTCGAACGCCAGCGTGTCGCCCCGGACCTCCAGCCGTCCCGCCAGGCCCTGCAGGCTGACGGGCGGGTCGCTCACCTCCATCGCGAGCGTGTCCACCTCGACGGAGATCGGCCGGCGGTCCGGCGTGCTGACGGTGAGCCGGGGGAAGTTGCCGGTCAGGCCCTCGAACCGCACCACGCGCTCGAGCCCCTCGGCGCCGCGGACGATCTCCCTCCCCGGCTCCGCCCGCTCCGCCGCCAGCGCCTCGACGATCGCCGCGGGGGTCACTGCCCCGGGCGGCGGGTTCCAGGGCGTCCGGACCTGCACCGTGCCCTGCACGATGTGCACCCGCCGGAACTCCACGAGCGGGGGCGTCCCCCCGCCCTTCCCCTCGCCCAGCCGGAGGATCTCCTCCAGGTTGGTGCGGCCGGAGCGCCGCTTCACGATCACGAACTCGGGCTCGACCAGCACGAGCCGGTCGAGCACCATCCGCCCCGCGAGGAGGTTGGCGAGCCGGTACTCGACCAGGACCCGCGGCAGCCGGGCGAACGGCTGCCCGGTGTCGTCGCGGATCTCGAAGTCGCGGAAGGTGAGCCCGCCGAAGAACGACCCCCCGACGGCCCCGATCCGGACCTGCCCCCGCAGCATCCCGGTGAGCGCCTCGGAAGCGGCGCGCGCCAGCAGGGCCCGCCCGGTCGGCGAGGCCGCCAGCGCGGTGGCCAGGCCGAGGGCCCCGCCCAGCACCGCGAGCACGGCGGTCAGGCCGAGGCGGAGGGCGTGGCGGCGCATCAGAAGGCGTGCCCCACGGCGAAGTGGATCGTGTACTCCCGGCGCTTGGGCGCCGAGAAGTCGGAGGTCACCAGGATCAGTTCGCCGTCGGGCGTCTCCCGGTAGAGCGCCCCCACCTGCCGGTCGTAGGGGTTGTAGCCGACGTCCAGGCGGGCGGGACCGAGCGGCGTCGCGAGGCGGATGCCGAACCCGGGGGTGACGCGGAATTCGCTGGGGGGCGCATCCTCGGTGCCGAGCTGCCACACCCCGCCGGCGTCCACGAACAGCGCGAGTCGCAGGCGGCCGTGGAAGACCGGCGCGGGGAAGCGGAGCTCCGCATTGGCCACGAACAGGGTGTTGCCGCCGGTGGCCGAAAACCGGAGGTCCTCGGGGTCGATGTCGTCGAGGTCGGCGGGCAGGTCCGCGTCCTCGATCACGTAGACCACGGGCCCCAGCTCGTTGCGCTCGTAGCCGCGCACGTCGTTCGGCCCGCCGGCGTAGAAGCGCTGCTCCGGCGGGACGTACGACACCGCGCCGCTGTCGAAGGCCACCTTGGGCGCGTAGACGTAACCCCCGCGGGCCCGCAGGGCCAGCACGCCCTGGCGCCCGATGGGCCGGTACCACGACGCGTCGACCACGCCCCGGGTGAAGTACTGGAGGTCGGAGGAGCCGGTGATGGCACCGCTGTGGGCCACCTCGAACGACGTCAACCGGCCGCGGCTGGGGTCGATGGGATTGTTGGTCCGGTTGAGCGTCGCGTTGAGGCTCACCACCCCGAGGAGCCGGCGCTGCTGGAACTGGGTGATGTCCTCGGGGGTGCAGGCGTTGAAGTTCGCGCAGTAGTTGGCCGGCAGCGCCTCGGTGCGGCCGTAGCCCAGCCGGTACTGCACGCTGATCGGGAAGCGGTTCCACGCCTGGCGGGCGAGGCCCAGGCTGAAGCCCAGCTCCTCGCGGCGGTAGACCCGCACTTCCGACCGCCGTTCGGCGAAGAGCGTGGCCGTGCCGACGTTCCGGTAGGAGAGGAAGGCCGGGCGGCGGACCCCCAGGGTCGCGCTGAAATTGAGCTTGCCCGAGCCGATCGAGTCGTCCTCGATCGGGCTGCAGATGGTGTTCGCGATCCCCTCCACCCGCGTCGGGGACCCGACCCCGAGCTTGGAGAACCGCAGGCTCAGGTCCAGGATCCGGCCCTCGCCGAGCAGGTTCCGCTCGGTGTACCCGGCACCGGTGCGGAGGCAGTCGTCCGTGCCGTAGCCGCCGAAGGCGCGCACCTCGTGGAAGCGTCCCTCCCCCACCTGCACCCGGATCGGGACCGGCGTGGGGCCGGGCGTCCAGGCCGAGTCCACGTCCACCGACGCGAAGCGGAAGAGATCGCTGGTGTAGAGGCTCACCTGGCTGGCCAGCAGGTCCTTGCCGGAGAAGGGCCGGCCCGGCCGGGTGGCGAGGAGGTCGCGCACCAGGGTCGTGTCCACGCGCTGCGTGCCGGTGACGGTGATCGGGCCCACCACGACCGAGTCGCCGGGCGCCGCCTCGAGGGTCACCGCGGCCGCGCGCGCCGTCCGGTCCACGTCGAAGCCGCTGAAGACCTGGGCGGCAGGGTAGCCGCGGTCGCGGAGCCGACGCACCAGGGTGTCGGCGGTGGCCTGGAGCAGGAGGCGGTCGAACGGTTCCGCGACCCGGAGCGGCAGGTCGCGCACGATCCGCGACCGTTCCGCCACCGCCTCGAGCCCGTTGATGGCGATCGAGGTGACCAGGACCGGTGGGCCCTCGGTGATCCGGAACGTGATGTAGACATCCTCGGGGGTGCGCCGCACCACCGTGTCCACCTCGGCCTCCAGGAATCCGCTCCGCCGGTAGAGCAGGACCAGGCGGAGCACGTCGCGCCGGAACTGCTGCTCGTCCAGGTACCGCTTCTCCCCCAGCTTGGCCGCCCGCACGACCGGGAAGGTGGCGAACCAGCTCGACTTGGTGGTCGCGATGCTGGCCGCCAGCACCTCGTCCTCGAGCGCCCGGTTCCCCTCGAAGGACAACTGCCGCACCACGAGGCCCGGCGCCGGCTGCGCGCCCGCCGTGCCGGCCGCGCCAGCCAGCAGCCCCGCAGCGAGGCAGGCGCGGAGCGCCCGGCGGAGGGCCGCCGAACGGCCCGCGTCGTTGATTGACGGCATGGTCTAAGTAAGGTAGTTTCACGACTTTACGGCCAACTGTCAATGTTTGGGTCACCCCGTTGACCGGGCGGAGGGCCGCCCCGTCCGCCATCCGTCCGGACCACACCCGATGCCGACCTTCAAGTCCTTGCCCAACCTGGCGTTGCGCGCCGCGGTCGGGATCCACGCGGCGCTGGCCACCCTGGTGCTCCCCGCGGACCTCGGTGCCCAATCCCTGAGCAGGCGCCTCGAGTCCCGGCTCGACCGGCCGCCCTACGACCGGCATTTCTGGGGCGTGGCCGTGGCCGACCAGCGCGGCCGGCTCCTCTTCGGCCGGAACGCGGACCGGCTGTTCATCCCGGCCAGCAACACCAAGCTCGTCGTCAGCGCCACGGCGGCCGCCCTGCTCCCGGCGGACTTCACCGTGACGACCAGCGTGTACGCGGCGGGGCCGGTGGTGGACGGGGTGGTCCTCGGGGATCTCGTGCTGTACGGCCGGGGCGACCCGGCCTTCTCGGAGCGCTGCTACGCGGTGGACACGACGCTGGCGGGCGCCTGCGACGCGGACCCCGCCTCGCGGATGCGGGCGCTCGCCGACGGGCTCGCGGCGCGCGGCATCCGCGAGGTGGCGGGGGACGTGGTGGGCGACGGGAGCTGGTTCGAGCCGACCACCGTGCACCCCGGGTGGGAGGGCTACGACCTCACCTGGTGGTACGCCGCCCCGGTCTCCGGGTTGACTTTCAATGACAATAGCATCGCGGTGCGCTACGGGCCGGGGGCGCGGCCCGGGGCGCCGGTCACCCTCGCCTTCAGCCCCGATTACGGGGACGTGGTGCTGGAGAACCGGGCCGTCACCGGCCCGCCCGGCAGCCGGGCCACCTTCGACGTCTTCCGGGGCACCGGCCCGGCGGGCTACCTGGCCCAGGGCAGCGTGCCGGCGGACGGCCGGGGGGGCACCGAGTACGTCGCCGTGTCCGACCCGAACCTCTTCGCCGCCCGGGCGTTCCGCGCCGTGCTGGCCGAGGCCGGCATCGGGATCCGCGGCGGCACGGGCTCCACCACGGACTCGATGCGCTACGCCCCGGCGCGCACCGGCGACCCGCTGGCGGAGGTCCAGTCGCGGCCGCTTCGCGACTGGATCTTCCCGGTCCTCAACACCAGCCAGAACCTCTTCGCCGAGGTGCTCCTCAAGCAGCTGGGCCGCCAGTTCCGCGGCACCGGGTCCTGGGAGGCGGGGATCGACGTGGAGCGGCGGTTCCTGATCGACTCGGTGGGCGTGGACTCGACCCAGTTCTCCCTCAGCGACGGGTCGGGACTCTCGGCGGTGAACCTGGTCACCCCGCTCGCGTTCACCCGGCTCCTCGCCTACATGCGCCGCCACCCGAGCTGGCCCGTCTTCGCCGCCGGGCTGCCGCAGTCGGGGCAGCGCGGCTCGCTCCGGTTCCGCTTCGCCGGCACCCCGATCGAGGGCCGGGTGCGCGGGAAGACCGGCAGCATCGCCCGGGTGAACACCCTGTCCGGGTTCGTCGAGCGGGCGGACGGATCGTGGCGGGTCTTCTCGGTGCAGGCCAACCACCACGTGCTGGGCGGCCGCGTGATGATCGGGCAGATCGATTCGGTGGTGGTGGAACTGGCGCGATAGCATGGATCCGGGCGAAGGCTCCGGCCGTGCCCGTCGCCTCTCCCGCCTCGCGTGGCCGGCCGGCGCGGTCCTCGCCCTGCTGCTGTCCCTGGGCCAGGCGGGCGGGCAGCACCCCGGCACCGACTTCCATGTCTTCTGGGAGGCGGGGCACGACTTCGCTGACGGTTCCCCGCTCTACCAGCCGGCCCCGGGCGCGCGGTGGTTCAAGTACCCCCCGTTCGCCGCGATGCTCTTCCAGCCGCTCGGATGGCTGTCGCTCGACGCGGCGGCCGTCGGGTTCCACGCCCTGGGCCTCCTCCTCCTCGCGTGGGCCGCCGCGGCCACCTGGCGGATCGCGGAGGCCTGGGCGCCCGGCCGGCGGCGCGGTGCGGCGCCCATGGTCCTCGCGATACTCGTCGTCCTGCACATCGCCCAGAGCGACCTGCTCCACCTCCAGACCAACCTCCTCGTCCTCGCGCTCTGCCTCGCCGGGGTGCTCGCCGCCTCCCGCGGACGCGCGTGGCCCGCCGCGGCGTGGCTCACGGCGGCAACCCTGCTCAAGCTGACGCCGGCGGTGCTGCTCGGATGGCTCACGCTCAGGGGCGGCCGCCGGGCGCCCCTGGCCATCGCCGCCTGCCTCGCGCTCGGCCTGGCCGCGCCCCTCGTGCAGCGCGGTCCGCGGCAGGGGGTGCAGGACTACGGGGACTACGTGCGGACCTTCCTCGCGCCGGCGGCGGGACGGGTCTGGCCCCGGCCCCAGAACCAGGCGCTCACGGCGGCAGTGGAGCGCGCGATGGTGCCGGAGGCGGTGGGCCCGGGGGTGGACTACGCCTGGCTGCCCGCCGGGCCACGCGCGGCCCGGCTGGTGCGAATGGCGGCGATGCTGCTGGTGGCGGGCGGGTTTGTCGCCGGAATCGTCGTGCTGGCGTGGCGCAGGCGGCCGCACAGCCTCTTCGAGGTGGCCGCGGCGCTCACGGCGGCGAACCTCCTCTCCGGCATCACGTGGAAGGCCCACCTCGTCGGGCTGCTCTTCGTGGGCTACGCGTTCCTGTCGCTCCCGCTCGATGCGTGGCCCGCACCCCGGCGTCGCGCCCTGCTCGGCCTTTCCGGGCTGATCGTCGCCTCGGGGCTCGCCGGGCGGAGCGTGACGGGCGCCCGGATCCAGGAGGCGCTCTTCGGCTACAGCGCCTGGACCTGGCTCCTGCTCCTGCTCTTCGCTGCCAGCCTCGCCCTGGCCTTCGCGCCCCCCGCGCGCCTCGGGGCCCCGACGCCGGTCGGCGTTACGGGTGCTGGAAGATCTTGAGGTTGGTGGAGTGGCCGGGGTTCACCTTCAGCTTGGGATTGATGAAGTGGACGGCGTTGTTCACCGCGATGCAGGCCTCGGCCACGCCGGTCGCGATCAGCTTGAGCTTGCCGGGGTAGGCGGTGATGTCTCCCGCCGCCCAGATGCCGGGCACGTTGGTGGCCATCGTCTGGTCCACCCGCAGGTCCGCCTTCTCGGTGTCGAGGCCCCATTCCCGGATGGCGCCCAGGTCGGAGTGGAAGCCGAGGAGCGGGATCACCGCGTCCACCTCGCGGACCTCCTCGGCGCCGGTGCGATTGTCGAACAGCACCACCCGCTCGAGCCGCTCCCCGCCCTCCGCGCGCCGGATCTCCCAGAACGTGCGGAACTCGCACCGGTCCGCGTCGCGCAGCGCCTCCACCTGCCGGATGGTGGCGGCGTGGGCGCGGAAGCCGTCCCGGCGGTGGATCAGCATCACCGACCGCGCCACCCCCTGCAGATGCACCGTCCAGTCGAACGCGGAATCGCCGCCGCCCACGATGAGCACCCGCTGCCCCTCGAAGGCGCGGGGGTCGGCCACCGTGTAGTGGACCCCTCGGCCCTCGAAGGCGGCCAGGCCCTCCACCTCGAGCCGGCGCGGCTCGAAGGCGCCGATCCCCGCCGCGATCAGCAGGGTGCGCGTGGGGTAGACCGCCCGGTCGGTCGCGAGTTCGAGGTGGAAGCCGTCGGGTCCGTCGACCCGCCGGAGTCCGGTGACCGTCTCGTTGAGCCGCACCTCGGCGCCGAACTGGAGCGCCTGGTGGCCCATCGCGTCCACCAGGTCCTTCGCCAGCACGCGCGGAAACCCCGCCACGTCGTAGATGTACTTCTCGGGGTAGAGCGCCATCAACTGCCCTCCCAGCGAGGGCAGCGAGTCGACCAGCCGGCAGGAGGCGCCGCGCATCCCGGCGTAGAACGCGCCGAAGAGCCCGGTGGGCCCCGCCCCGATGATGGTCACGTCCTGGAGGTCCGCCTCCGCCAC
>JAICEH010000034.1 GCA_025924275.1 Gemmatimonadales bacterium
AGTACTCGAGCGGCGGGACGTCGAACGTCCACATCTTGCCGGTCTCGAGGCCGGGATACTCCGCGGGCGCCTGCGCCGCGGCGGGAGCCGCGGACAGGGCGGCGAGGAAGCCAAGGAAGGCGAGGCGACGCACGGGACCTCCGGGGTCGGGGAGCGGGGCGCTCAGGCAGCCAGGCGGCCGGCCAGCTCGAGGGCCCCATCGAGCGTGGGAGCGTAATGCACTCCGGCGTGCCCTTCGTCAAGGTCGGCCCGGGCGAGCACCTCCATCGGCTGCGGCTGCACCCGGGCCAGCACCACCTGGCGATGGTCCTGCCGCAGCCGCTCCACCGCCGACTCGAGCCCGACGAGACCGGTGGCGTCCAGCGCCGGGACCGCGCCCAGGTCGAGCACGACGACCCGGGTCGTGCCCGCGATCTCGTGCAGCGAGCGCATCGCCTTCTGCGCCGCCCCGAAGAAGAGCGGGCCCGCAATCTCGTAGACCAGGACTCCGGGGGGCACCGGGCCGTGCGGCGTGGGGGCCCCCTCCACCACCAGCCGCGCGCCGCTGATCTCCGCCATCCGCCGCATGAAGAGGAGGGCGGCCAGCACCACGCCGGCAGTGACGGCCACGACCATGTCGAAGACGACGGTGAGGAACAGGCACGCGGCCAGGACGAGGGCGTCGCTCCGGGGTGCCACCCGGAGGATGTGGGCCACGTTGCCCAGTTCCGCCATGTTCCACGCCACCATCAGCAGCAGGGCCGCGAGTGCCGCCATGGGCAGGTGCGCCAGCAGCGGGGCGAGCACCAGCATGGCGAGCAGCACGAACCCGGCGTGGGCCACCGCCGCCAGCGGCGACCGACCGCCCGCCCGGACGTTGGTGGCGGTCCGGGCGATCGCCCCGGTGGCGGCGAACCCACCGAACCACGGCGCCACCAGGTTGCCCAGGCCCTGCCCCAGCAGCTCCGCGTCGGGATCGTGCCGGGTGCCGACCATTCCGTCCGCCACGACGGCCGAGAGCAGCGACTCGATGGCCCCGAGCATCGCGATGGCGAACGCGGGCGGCAGGAGGTCCCGGAAGAGCCCGAAGTCGAGCACCAGCGGCGCCCCACCCGGGCCGGCGAGCGCCCAGGGCAGCGCGAACCCGGGCGGCCGGCCCGGAATGCCGCGGCCCACGGCACCGCCCCCGGCATCGAAGCTGAAGCGGTCCCCGATGGTGGCCACGCCGAAGCCCGGAAGCCAGCGCATCGCCAGCCACGCCGCGCCCGCGGCCACGGCCAGCGCCACGAGGGGCGAGGGCACCCGCCGCGTGACGCGGGGCCAGAGCACGAGGAGGGCGAGGGTGAGCCCGGCGGTCGCCAGCTCGGGCCACTGCCAGCCGGGGAGGGCGCGCACCACCGCCGCCACCCGGCCGGGCGTGTCCTCGACCGGACCGAGCCGGAGCCCGAGCACGTCCGCGAGCTGGATGGACGCGATCACGATGGCGATGCCGGAGGTGAAGCCGGTGGTGACCGGGTGGGGGATGAACTCGATCAGCCGCCCCATCCGCAGCACGCCGAAGAGCACCTGGAAGGCGCCGGCGAGCAGGGTCGCGAGGAGGAGGCCGCCGATTCCGTAGCGGGCGGAGACCGGGGCCAGGAGGACGACGAACGCCGCGGTCGGTCCCGAGACCTGCGTCCGTGACCCACCGAGGAGCGGAATGAGCCCGCCCGCGACGATGGCGGTGTACAGGCCGTACTGGGGCGGGACGCCGCTCGCGATGGCCAGCGCCATCGAGAGCGGAAGGGCCACGATGCCGACCACGACCCCGGCCAGCACGTCGCGGCGCAGGTGGCTCGCGCCGTATCCCTCGGCCAGCGCCTCGCGCAGCGCCGCGGCGGGACGCGGCCATCGCGCGGATGCGGCGGAGCCGGCGGCCTCGAGGCGGGCGTGGCGATGCGGCATGGTCGCGCGCAAGATAGCGGGCGCCCGGCCCCGCGCGGGAGCGGAGCGTCGCCGGCTTCATCCGCGCTTCACGAATACCGGAGACTCAACCCCGCGGGAATCCCGGGTCCTGCCGGATGGCGCGCACCTGCCGGTGGTGGTGCCGGATGTGGAAGCCGAGGAAGTCGAGCATCTGGGCCAGCGAGAGCCACCCGCTCACCGGGTGCCGGAAGAGCCGCTCGCCGCGCCGGGCCGGCGGCAGGTCGTGAAGGAACCCCGCGATGCCGGCGCCGGCCTCGAGCCACCGCCGCTCGAGGGTGTCGAGGCTGGCCGTCCCCTCGGGAAGGAGCGCGCGGCTCGGGGCTCTCGCCCGCACCAGGCGGCTCCGGAGCACGAGCTTGAGCGCCGCGAACCGGAGCGTGGCCACTGCCGCCGGTCCGCGGTTCGCCACCGGCCGCGGGTGCAGCAGGCTACGCAGGGTGAGTTCCTCCGCCAGCACCAGGTGCTCCACCACCTGCGCCACGCACCACCGTCCGGGCGCCGGGGCGAAGCGGAGCTGCACCGGGTCGAGCGGCCGCACCGTGGCCATCAGCTCGGCACGCGCGGCGTCCAGGGCGGCGAGCCCCGCCGCGAAGGGCGTGCCCGGGCCCGGCATCACTCGAGCACCAGCAGGCCGCCCACGCCGCCGAAATCGTCCCGCACGGTGGGCACGCCGGGCGGGGCCCCCCACGGGCCGCCGTCCACCCGCAGGTTGAAGTGGTAGCTGCCCGGCGGGATCGCCCGCTCCAGGCGCCAGGTGCCGCCCTGGCCCCGCACGAATGCCACCGGCTCCCAGTCGGTGAAGTCGGCCGCCAGCTCGACCCGGGAGGCGCCGGGGGCCTCGACCAGGAACACTCGCATGGCGAGCACCGTCTCGAGGCGGAAGGCGGCCACCACCGGCTGCGCGATCGGCGGCCGGGAGCGGTACGCCTGGCGGAGCGCCCATCCGTCGGCGGGCGGGCCCGGGCCCGCCCCCACGCGGGCGCCGACCTGCAGGTACCGGCCGTCGCCGAACCCGCGGACCGGGTCGGTCGGGAAGCGCCCGGCGGCCGCGGTCAGCGCGAGGCGCGGGAACAGGCGGAATTCCAGCGCCACCGATCCCCACGACTCGTCGGCGAATCCGGCATCGCTCCACCAGCGTCGTCCCGCACCCGCGGTCAGGTCGAGCCGCCGCCACGCGGCGCGAAGGGCCAGCTCGGCGTCGAGGTAGTCCCCGCCCGGATCCACCGACGTGGGGAGGACCGACCCGGCGATCGTCGCCGGGCCGATCGAGGTCCAGCCGCCGAGATCGCCGAAGACGACGGTGTGGGAGAGGTCACCGTTCGCCGCGCCGCCGCCACCACCGCCCCAGAGTCCGGCGCGGCCGCCGGCCCAGTGGAGGCGACCGCGGCCGAGAGCCAGCAGGTTGGTGGGGTCGTCGCCCGAGGCGGAGAGCGCGGCCGCGGAGAGCGCCAGTTCCGGTCGGAAGGGCCCGAGTTGCCCCGGCGTGAAGGTGGCGTCGAACGTGCCCTGGAACGCCCAGAGGTCGTCGGAGTACCGCCCATAGGCGCCGCCCACCAGCAGCGACGCTCCCGGTGCCGGCTGGTAGAGGAGGCTCGGCGCGAGCGTCACCCCCCACGACTCACCGACGGCATCGGATTCCACCCAGGTGGCATCGACTTCGGCCGAGCCCCTCACCTGGGCGGCCAGCGGAGCGGACGTGAGCAGGAAGGCGGAGACGGCGGCACGGCGGAGCTGGATCATCGCGGGACGTCGCCTCGCCGTGGGAGGTCGTCCCGAAAGGTACCCCGGTCGGGCGGCGGGGCTACGTCCCCGGAACGCCCTGCAGCTGGCCCCTCTTCTTCCCCCGCGTCTGTCCCGGCGGGACCACCTTGTCCGGCGGCCGGCCGCCCTGGGCCCGGACCGAGGCCGCAGCCGCCGGCGGGACTCCCGCCCCGATGTCGGCTTCCACGACGCGGCGGAGCTCGACGTAGCCCGCGTCGGTCTCACCCCGGGCGGCCAGCGAAAGGATCACCGCTTCCGCGGTCTCCACCGGCACCCCGCGCGCCACGAGGTCCGCCAGGGTAGCAAGGGGCACGGTGAGCGAGCCGCCGCTCCGCGCCCGGCGGAGCGCGCCGAGGGCGTCGTCGGGGAGCCCGGCCCGGAGGGCGGCCGCCCCCGCGACGAGCTCGGCCTCGGAGCCGCCACCCAGTCCGTCCCGCGTGCGCTCGAGGTCGGCGAGGAGGGTGCGCACGGCGTCCGCGATGCGCGGGCCCGGCGCGTGCTTGCTGGCCCCCTCGAGCGCCTTGTCCACCAGCGGCTCGGCGGGAAGTCCCGCGGCAAGTGCCGAATCCACCAACCGGGCGACCACCTGGCCGGTGACCGGGTCGAGGCGTGCCAGGCGGGCGTCCTGCGCCCCCGCGGGCCCGGCGGCGAGCGCGAGGGCGCCCCCGAACACCAGCCAACGCGCCCGGCGCATCAGGAGCTCCCCGGCACGGTGACCACCGAGTTGGATGCCCCGAAGTCGTCCGCGGCCGCCGGCGCCGCCGGGTCGGGGAGCCAGCGCTCCCCGTCCACCACGAAGGCGTACTCGTGCCGGCCCGGCGCGAGCGGAACCTCCACCACCCAGACGCCGGCTGACGGGCCGGCCCGGAGGGGCGTGGCCGCCGGATCCCAGTCGTTGAAGGTGCCCACCAGCGCCACGGTGTGCGCTTCCGGAACCGCGACGACGAACCGGACCGGCTGGGCAGCCGCGACCACCGCCGCCGGGCGCCCCGGCCCCCCACGGAGCATCGCCCAGCTGCCCAGGACGGCCACGGCAGCCACCGCGAGCACGCCCCCCACCGCGGCGATCGGCGCCAGCCGGAGCGGTCGCGGACGCAGGAGCCAGTCGATCGGCCCTCCCCGCGCCGGCTCGGCACGCACCGCCGCCAGGACACGCGTGTCGAAGCCCGGCCCCGGCGCCACGGGACGCCGGAGCGCCTCGGCGGCGTGCCGCACCAGGGGATCGAGCTCGTGGTCTGCCGTCATTCGGGCACCTCGTCCTTCAGCCGGTCCCGGAGCGTGTCGCACGCCCGCTTGACCCGCATCTTCAGGGCGGAAACACCGGCCCCGGTCAGGACCGACATCTCCTCGTAGCTCACGTCCTCCACGTGCCGCAGCAGGAATGCCTCGCGCTGATCCGGGGGCAGCTCCGCCAGCGCCCGGGCAATGGCATCGTGCCAGGCGAAACCGTCCGCCCGGGACTCGACCCGGCCGGCGTGCTGCCCCTCGGGATCAAGGAGTTCCCGGCCCTCGAGGGTCTTCCGTCGGGCCCCCCCGGTCCGGCACCGGTTCACCAGGATGCGGAAGAACCAGGCGTCGAACCGTTCCGGTTCGCGGCACCGCCGCAGCGCCCGGAACGCCCGGAGGAAGCTCTCCTGGAGTGCGTCCTCCGCGTCCTGGGTGTTGCCCAGGAGGTGGAGCGCGTAGCGGAACCCCCGATCCCGGTGCCGGGCCACGAGGAGCGCGAAGGCGTTCACGTCCCCCGCGAGCACCCGGGCCACCGCCACGCCGTCGGTGACCTCCGTCACGAACTGACCCCGGGACCGGGCTGCCGGTCACCGCTGTGACCCGGCCCGGCCGGCCGGGGTCTGTCAGGGCGTCGATCTTCCGGGAGATGCCGCATGATCCGCTCGCTGTCGCGCGCCGCCGTCGCCGCCCTCGCCCTGGCCCTGGCGGGCTGCGGGGAGTCCAGCGGGCCGAACGGGGACGGGCGCATTTCGCTGCTCCTCACCGACGCGCCGGGCGACGTCAAGTCGGCGGTGGTCACCATCGAGGAAATCTACCTGCAGGGCGAGGAGGGCCGCGTCGTCCTCCGGGACGAGCCGGTCACGACCGACCTGCTCACCCTGGCCAATGACGCCTTCCTGCTGGTGGATGACGCCCCGGTCCCCGCCGGCGACTACGGCCAGCTCCGGTTCGTGATCTCCGGTGCCTACCTCGAGGTCGAGGACGAGGCCGGGGGCTCCACCTTCTACTCCACCTCTCCCGATTACGCCGGCCTGCCGGTGGGCGTCGTGCCTGACGGCGAGCTCCGGACACCGAGCTTCGACGCCTCGGGGTTCAAGGTCACCCTCCCGGGCGACCTGCTCGAGGTGGACGGGACCCAGCGCATCCTGCTGGTGGACTTCGACGTCCAGCAGAGCTTCGGCCACGCGGCGGGCGCGTCCGGGGCCTGGGTGATGCATCCCGTGGTGAAGGCGACCGACGTCACCTTCGCCGCCAGCATCACCGCCGAGGTCCGGCTGGGCGACGGCATCACCCTGCCACAGGTGAACGGCCAGGACGTGACGCTGGCCCAGGCCCGGGTGGTGCTGGAGGACGCCGAGGGCAGCACGGACACGCTCTCGCTGGCCGATCCCGACCTCGATGGGACCTTCACCGCGAGCTGGATCTGGCTCTTCCCGGGCGACTACAGCGTGTCCTTCGTGGAGCCGGACGGGCTCAACCTCACCACGGACCCGGCCTTCCCGGTGGCCGTCCAGCTGGCGGAGGGAGAGGAAGCCACCGTGGCCGCCGTGGTGACGGGGGCCGTGGCGGAATAGGGAAGCGGGGAGCGGGGAGCGGGGAGCGGGAACTGCCCGAGTGGGCGGTTCCCGTTTCCGTTTCCGGCCATCGGCTCCCTCCCCGCTCCCGCCGTCCGGCTTACCCCTCGGGTCCCACCCGCCTAGTTTCGTGGAACCCCCTCACCGGAGGCCGCAATGGCCCGGATCGGCAGGAAGATCGACGAGGCGACCGACGCCGTGGGCCGGCGTGCCGGCACGGCGCTGGCGCAGGCGGAGAAGGCGGTGGCGAAGACGCGGAAGTCCGCCGGCCGCACCATGGAGGACGCCGCTGACAACGTGCGCGCCTACGCCAAGGACCTCAAGCGGAAGGCCCGCGATCCCGAGGTGCAGCGCAAGCTCAAGACCGCGGGCAAGGCCGCGGCCGCCGCGGGCGCGGCCGTGCTCGCCATCGTCGTCACCAAGAAGGCCGTGGCGAAGCGGAGAAAGGCGGCGAAGCGCCGCTGACCCCCGGGGCCCTCAGGGGAAGATCCCGAGGTCCTCGTAGCTGTGCACGATCTTGTCGAGCGCGTTCACCATCGCGGCCAGGCGGAAGTCCGCCCGGTCGCGATGCTTGTTCCGGGTGGTGCGCACCTCGTGCCACGCCTGCACCATCGTCTCCTCCAGCCCGGAGCCCACCAGCGCCTCCTCGTCCGCGCCCTGGGTGGCGGTCGCCATCTCGGCGGCCGTGAACCGCTTCCCGGTGGCACCCTCCACCGCCTGCAGCAGGCGCCGGTAGGCCCCCTCCTCGAACCGCTTCTCCATCCGGCCGAAGCGGAGGTGGTCGAGGTTCTTCACCCATTCGAAGTAGGAGACCGTCACCCCGCCGGCGTTGAGGTAGATGTCGGGGATCACCATCACCCCGCGCTGGCGGAGGATCGCATCGGCCTCGGCGGTGGTCGGGCCGTTCGCCCCCTCGGCCACGATCTTCGCCTTGACCCGCGGGGCGTTCGCGGCGGTGATCTGGTTCTCCAGCGCCGCGGGCACCAGGATGTCGCAGTCGAGCTCGAGGGCCAGGGTGGTGTGGGCCAGGTCGGTGGCCCCGGGAAAGCCGGTGATCCGCCCCGTCGCGCGCCGGTGGGCCACCACCGCCGCGAGGTCGAGCCCATCCGGGGCGTGGATCGCCCCCTCGGACTCCGCCAGGCCGACGATCACGGCCCCGCCCCCCGCGAGGAAGTTGGCCGCGTGATAGCCGACGTTCCCGAGCCCCTGCACCACCACCCGCTTGCCCGCCAGGCCCTCGGGGAGCCCCAGCGGCTTCAGGTCCTCCGCCACCGCGCACGCCTCGCGCACGCCGAAGTAGACGCCGCGCCCCGTGGCCTCCGCGCGGCCGCGGATGCCGCCCTGCGCCACCGGCTTCCCGGTGACGCAGCCGAGTCCGTTGAGGTCGCCGGTGGAGAGCTGGATGTAGGTGTCGGCAATCCACGCCATCTCCTTGGCCCCGGTGCCGAAGTCCGGCGCCGGGACGTCCAGGGCGGGACCGAGGAAGTTCTTGCGGTACAGCTCGTAGGCGTAACGCCGGGTGATCCGCTCGAGCTCGCCCTCCGAGTACTTCTTCCGGTCGATCCGTACCCCACCCTTGGCCCCGCCGAAGGGCACGTCCATCAGGGCGCACTTGTAGGTCATCAGCGCGGCGAGCGCCACCACCTCGTCCTCGTTCACCACCGTGGCGTACCGGATGCCCCCCTTCGTCGGGAGCCGGTGATGGCTGTGCTCCGCGCGCCACGCGTGGACCACCTCGACCGTGCCGTCGTCCCGCCGGATCGGAAACGCCATGCGGTACACCGAGTCGCAGGCCCGGATCTTCGCCAGCAGGTGGGGTGGGTGGTCGGTGAGTGCCGCCGCCAGGTCGAAGGAGCGGTTGACCTGGTCCAGGAAGCTGGTGTCGCCCGACATGGAGGGGCCTCGACGGGGGGATCGGGGAACGGGGAACGGGCCTTCGGCCTTCGACTTCGCCTCAGAGCCCTGAGATACCGCCCGACCGGCAGCCTCGCAAGCTGCAACCATTCGGACCCGTCGGTCGTCTTCCCCAGTGATCCCCCTACGCGCGTTCCCGGAGACCCCGATGGCCTTCCCCCACCGAACCACCCTGCTCGCCGCCCTCGCGCTCCTCGCCGGCTGCGGCGAGCGCGCTCCCCAAACCGGCCTCCGGACGGAGGTGGACACCGTCGGGGATACCGTGGTCGTCCGGACCCTCTCGGGCAGCGTCTGGGACTCCGCCCGGACCCTGGTCGAGGACCTGAGCATCGGCGTGGACGAGGGGGCGCCCGAGGAGATGTTCGGCCAGGTCCGCGCAATCGCCGTGGCCCCCGACGGTGCCATCTACGTGATGGACCCCGAGCCCGCCCTCCGGAAGTTCGACCGCACCGGGGGCTTCCTCGGGACCTTCGGCCGGCTCGGCAGCGGCCCGGGCGAGTACCGCCAACCGGACGGCGGGCTCACGGTCCTGTCGGACGGCCGGGTGGTGGTGCGCGATCCGTCCAACGGCCGCTTCCAGGTGTTCACTGCCGCGGGGGAGCACGCGGCCACCTGGCCCGTCGCCACCGGGTTCAACACCAGCCGGCGGCTGGCCCGTGACACCGCGGGCAACATCCTCACGCTGGTGCTGCTGGAGGGGAACACCGACGTCCGCGACTGGAGGATGGGGCTGCGGCGGTACGACCCGGCGGGCACGCCACGGGACACCCTGCCGGTGCCGCAGTTCGAGTTCGAACGGATGCAGATCACCGGCCAGCGCGAGGGGAACTCGAGCATCAACGACGTCCCCTTCTCTCCCCGCGCCCATTGGGACTGGAGCCCGCTCGGGTACTTCGTGGGAGGGGTGAGCGACCGCTACCGGCTCGACCTCTTCCGGCCCACCGGCGTGCTGCGGCTCGAGCGCGAGGTGCCGGCCGTACCGGTGGACCCGGCTGAAGCCGCCGACCACAAGGCGGAAGCCAGCAAGAACATGGTCGAGAGCTTCCCCGGCTGGACCTGGAACGGGCCCGAGGTGCCCTCCACCAAGCCGGCATTCCGCGGGCTCTTCACCGGTGCCGAGGGCCGGCTCTGGGTGCTCCGGTCCCAGCCCGGCCGGAAGAATGCGGACGGCGACTGGACCGAGTCGATCCTGTTCGACGTCTTCGAGCCGGACGGCCGCTACCTGGGTGAGGCCCGGGGGCCGGAAGGGTTCCGGATCTGGCCCGAACCGGTCTTCCGCGGCGACACCGCCTGGGCCGCCGTGGAGTCGGAGGACGGGGTGATGCGGGTGAAACGGCTGGTGGCGCGGTAGGACGGATGGGAGTCACGAGTCGCGAGTCATCGGCTTGATCGCGCGACTCGTGACTCGCGACTCGTGACTCGTGACTCCTACGGCACCAGCCGATCGAGGAAGGCCCGCTCCTCCACCGTGAGGCTCGCGGGGCCGTCAGCCCGCGCCTTCTCCATCACCCGGTCCACCTCGGCCCGGTTGACCTCGTGCAGCCGTTCGCGCGGGATCCGCTCCCAGCGGACCAGGTCGCCGCTCTTGGGCGCGGCGCGGAGCGCCGGACCGAGGGCCGCGTTCCGGAACGCGCGTGCGGGTGACCGCCGTTCCATCCACACCAGGTAGAGCCAGCCACCCAGGAAGCCCCCCAGGTGTGCGAAGTGGGCGATGCCCCGCTGCGCGCCGGTGAACCCGCTCCAGAGCGAGAGCGCGGTCAGCAGCACCACGAACACCCGCGACTCGATGGGCAGCACGCCCCAGAGCAGCAGCCGCTCCTGGGGCCAGTAGCGGGCAAAGGCGAGCATCACGGCGAACACCGATCCCGACGCGCCGATGATCGCCGCGCCGGGGGCCAGGGGGATGGAGAGCAGGGCGCCGGTGATGCCCCCCGTGAAGTAGAGGGCGAGGAACTGCCGCCCGCCGAGCCGGGCCTCCACCCGGGGGCCGAGGAAGAACAGCCCGAACATGTTCCCCAGGAGGTGGAAGAAGTCCCCGTGGAGGAACTGGTAGGTGACCAGCGTCCACGGCTGGGCGAGAACCGCGCCCGGCACGAAGACGAACGGATAGGCGAGTTGCGGGGCGGCGCGCGTCGCGAAGAAGACCACCACGTTCGCGACCACCAGCCGGGTGACCCAGGGTGTCATCGGGGGGAACGGTAGGAGCCAGCGGCGTCCGGGGCAACCGACCGCCGCGTTCCGGGCTCCCCGGGCCCCAGTCTGGCATTGTGCGAGGCGCCAGCGACGCGGACAGTCACAAGACACTGCCAAGCAACCACTTGCGGGATGGCCCGCTGATTGCTCACTGGCGCCTGAGCAACCAGCGAAACCGGCCTATGTACCGCATCCGCCTCTCCGACGGGAGGGAACTCGAGTTCCCCTCGATCCAGGATTTCTCCGCCGCGGTGCACGACGGCACCGTGGACGAGAATGCGAGCATCTTCCATCGGCGGGCCGAGCGCTGGCTGCCGGTTCGCGAGCATCCCCACTTCATCCAGGCCCGCGGCCAGGCGCCCGCCCGCCCCCGCCCCGCCCCGCCACCGGCGGACGCCGTGGACCTCGACGCGATCCTCTCGCTGCTCGACGCGCCATCCACCGGTGCCGCCCCGGCTCCGGCCCAGCCGGGCCATCCTGCGCCGCCGGCACCCCCGACGATCTCCCCCCCGGTCGAAGTCCAGCCGGTCATGGAGTCGGTCGGCGACCTGCCGGTCCTGCGCACCGGGCTCGAGCCGGCTGCGGAGGCCCAGCCGGAGCCGGAGCCCACGCCCGACCCCTCCGCGGCGGATCGGGCGGAGGCGATCAACCGCCTCGCCGACGACATCGAGGAAGTTCCGGCGGAGCCGCTGCCGATCGAATCGCTGGCCCCGGACGAGCCGGACGAGGTCGAAGGACCTCCTGCCGCCACCGCGGCCCCGGAGCCGCCGCGCAAGTCACTCTGGAGCCGGGAATCCGAACCGGTCCTCCCGAAGCTGGACCTCGACCCGGTGGGCGGTGACTTCGGCAAGGTGAGCCCGCCCGACCCGGCCACGCGGAAGGAGCGCCGGAGCCGCTGGGGTCCGCCGCCCGAGCACGAGCGCTTCGCCCCCCGGCCGGCGGCGGCCGCCCCGGCCCCGGTGACCGCGACGGCCGCGCCGCCCCTGCCGGAGGCCGACATTCCTTCGTACGCCCTGGTCGAGGCCACCACCCCGGCCGCACCGGCTTCCGAGGTCCCGGACCTCGACTGGCCGTCGAAGGTCGAGGGCGAACCCTTTCTCGTCGGCGCCGCAGTCCGCCGGAAGTGGATGCCGGTGGCCGCCGCGGTCGGCGCAGTCCTGCTCATCGTCGCGGTCATCGTCTTCCGCGAGAGCGGCGAGGACGCGGTCGCGCGCGAGGGCCTGCCGGCGGCCGTGGACGCCGCCAATGCGTCGCCCGCACCCGCGAACCGGAGCGGGGACACCGCCGCCCTGGTGACTCCCCCGTCCGTGCCGGAGGGCCGCCCGTCTCCTGCGCCCGAGCCGGTGGTGCCCGCCCGGGACAGCGCCCCACCGCCGATCGTCATGCCGGCCCCCCCCGTGGGCGGTGGGCGGATGAAGGTGGATGCCGGTGTGGTGCGCCTGGCGCCGATCAACCTCGGCGGCGGGAGCGCGATGCGCTCGCACGCCGACCTGATGCGGTTCTACGACCAGCAGTACGGCCAGGCGCAGGCGGCGCTCGAGGCGGACCTCGTCCGCGCGGGCTTCAGCCGGCTCTTCGGCATCGCCACCCTCACCACCAGCGACGGCCTCGCCGCGGGCCGGCGCGCGCTCTCCACCGGCCGCGCGGCGCTGGGCGCCTACCGCCTCCGCCAGGTGGCCATCGAGCGCGCCTACCAGGACAGCCTCCGGGCGGTCGGGCGGCGGCTCAGCCTTGGCCCGGCCGAGCTGTCCGCGTGGGCCGCGCGTCCGTCGCGGCGGGAGCCCGAGGCGACGGCGGCCCTCGCCGATCCGGTGCTGGACGGGGCCGACGAGATTCTCGAGCTGCTGCAGCGCGAGATCGGGCACTACCGCCTGCAGGGCAACACGCTCGTCTTCGAGAACCGGCCCTCCGCCGAGCGCTACGCCGGCCTCCGGGCCTCGGTGGAACGCGGCGTGGCCGGTCTCGATCAGTCCCACCTCACCCTGCGCGCCGTCGCCCGCGCGATCGGGAGCTCCCTGCCGCTCGAGATCGTGAACTGATCCCCGGTGGCGGCCGGCTGGACACGACGGCCCGGAGGGGACACCCTTCGGGCCGTGCCGCTTCCAGGATCCGCCGTGACCCGCCGCCTCGCAGGATTCGCACTCCTCCTCCTGGCCGTCGCCGGCTGTGCGAGCGGCGGGACCACCCCGCGCACCGGGGCCGCCCCGGCCGCCCCTCCCGCGACCGTCCTGCTCGTGTCCCTGGACGGATTCCGCTGGGACTACGTGGACCGCGCTCCGGCGCAGACCCTGCGCGCGCTCGCCCGGCGGGGAGTGCGGACCGAGGGACTCGTGCCCGCCTTCCCGAGCAAGACG
>JAICEH010000035.1 GCA_025924275.1 Gemmatimonadales bacterium
AGCCCCGCCACCGCCCCGGGCACGCCGGCCGCGAGGTGGCCGGTAACGCTCTGGTCGGTGGGATTCCCCCGGAGATCCAGGTACATGTCGCGGCTGGCGGCCGCCGGGGCCGCCTCGCGGTAGTCGAGGGCGGTGACACTCCCGTCGGCCAGCCGGATGAGGGAGAACCCGCCCCCGCCGATGTTGCCGGCCTCGGGGTGTACCACGGCCAGGGCGAACCCCACGGCGGTGGCCGCATCCACGGCGTTGCCGCCGCGCCGCAGGATGTCGCGGCCCACGGCACTCGCGATCGGGCTGCCCGAGACCACCATGGTCCGGGGAGCCTCCACGACCCGGGCCGTGCCGGCGAAGCGCCAGCCGGGGTCGATGCCGGCCGGGGGGGCGGCCTCCGGCACGGCGCCGGCGGCGGGCGGAGCGGGGACGCGCGGGGCGCAGGCCAGGAGGCCGAGCAGGACCAGCGAATGGACGTGTCGGGACATTCCGGATTATACACCGCCCCGGCCGGCGCGCCCTTGACCCTCGACCTCGGACCCTCGACCTTCGACCCGGATGACGGACGCCTTCCGCGATGCACGCCTCACCGAGCGGCGGAACCCCCGCTCCGCCGGGCTCGATACCCTCGCGCCCCCCGAGCTGGTGGAGCTCGTCAACGCCGAGGATGCCGGCGTGCCGGGCGCGGTGGCCCGGGCACGCGCCGACATCGCCCGGACCATCGAGCTGGTGGAGCGCGCGTTCCGGGCCGGCGGCCGGCTGGTGTACGTGGGGGCCGGGACCAGCGGTCGACTCGGGGTCCTGGATGCGGCGGAGTGTCCCCCGACCTTCGGCACCCCGCCAGAGATGGTCGTGGGGGTGATCGCCGGCGGGAGCGCGGCCCTGCTGCGCTCGGTCGAGGGTGCGGAGGACGACGTGAACGCCGCGATCGCCGAGATGGATGCGCGCCGCATCGGGCCGGACGACGTGGTGCTGGGCATCGCCGCGAGCGCCACCACGCCGTACGTCCGCGCCGCGCTGGGCCGGGCCCAGACGCTCGGCGCCGCCACCGTCCTCCTCTCCTGCTCCGAGCCGCCGGTCCTCCTCCGGGAGACTTGCGACGCCTGCATCACCGTGCTGGTCGGCCCCGAGGTGGTCACCGGCTCGACGCGGATGAAGGCGGGCACCGCCACCAAGCTCGTGCTCAACACCGTCACCACCGGTGCGATGGTGCGCCTCGGCAAGGTCTACGGCAACCTGATGGTGGACCTCCGGGCCTGGAACGCGAAGCTGGTGGACCGCGCGGAACGGATCGTGATGGAGACCACCGGGGCGGACCGGGCGGCCGCCCGCGCCGCCATCGAGGCGGCGGAGGGTGGGGTCAAGCGCGCCATCGTGATGCTCCGCCGGGGCGTCGGGCGGGAGGAGGCCGACCGCCTCCTGGCAGAGAGCGCGGGCTTCCTCCGACCAGTGGTCGGTGACCCGCCGCCGCTCCACCCCCCCTCGTGACCGAGCCCCCGTCCCTGATGGTGGGCTTGATGTCGGGCACCTCGCTCGACGGGATGGACGCGGCACTGGTCCGCTTCCACGGCCCCACCCACGTCGAGCTGCTCGACTTCGTCCATCGCCCCTACGACGCCGAGGAGCGGGAGCGCCTGGCGGCAGCGCTCGAGGCCGGCACGCCGCGGTCCCTCGCCCTGCTGCACGTCGATCTCGCGGAGTGGGCGGCGGAAGCCGTGCAGGTGCTGCTGGCCGGCGCCGGGGTGCCGGCCAGCCACCTGGCCGGCATCGGCTTCCCCGGCCAGACCGTCTGGCACGAGCCACCTCGCGTCACCTGGCAGCTGGGCGAGCCGTCGGTCCTCGCCGAACGCTTCGGCGTGCGCGTGGTGAGCAACTTCCGCTCGCGGGACGTGGCGGCCGGGGGCCAGGGCGCACCGCTGGTGCCGATGGCGGACGTGCTGCTCTTCGGGGCACCGGACGGTCCGCGGGTCCTGGTGAACCTCGGCGGAATGGCCAATCTGACCTACGTGCCCCGGCGTGCCGAGGAGGACGGCGTCCTCGCCTTCGACACCGGCCCCGGGGTGGCCGTGGTGGACGCCGTGGCCCGGCTGGTCGAGCCCGGGCTCCCGTTCGACGCCGAGGGCCGCCTCGCGGCTCGCGGTCGCCCCGACGAGGCAGTGCTCGCGGCGCTGCTGGCCGATCCCTACTTCGCCGCGCCCCCGCCCAAGAGCACCGGCCGGGAACGGTTCGGCGCCGGCTACGCGCGGGACCTGCACGCGCGCGTCCCGGGACCGGACGGCGTCGCCACGGCGGTCGCCCTGACCGCCCGCACCCTCGCCGGGGCCATCCGGGCCTGGGTGCCCGGCGCGCCGGAAGTGGTGCTCGCCGGCGGCGGGCGCCGCCATCCCGGCCTCGTCGCGGCCCTGCGCACCCACCTCGGTGGGGAGCCCGCGGGCCGGGTCCGGCTCTTCGACGACCTCTTCTTCGACGGCGACGCGAAGGAAGCCGTCGCGTTCGCCCTGCTCGCCTACCTCACCCTTCACGGCCAGCCGGGCAACGTCCCGGCCGCGACCGGGGCGGCCGGGGCGCGCGTGCTCGGGAGCGTCACCCCGGCGTGAGCGTCGCCCACCTGGTCCTGCCCGCACTCCGCTGGCGGAGTGACGCAGGCGCGTACGTGATGGATGGCGGGGCCCTTGGCGACGCGCTCGCCCTCGGCGTGGGCGGTTTCATCCTGTTCGGCGGGCCGGCGGAGGCGGCGGCGCGCCTGGTCGCCGAGCTGCGCCGCCGAGCGCAGCGCCCGCTCCTGATCGGGGCCGACCTCGAGCGCGGGGCGGGGCAGCAGTTCGCCGGACTGGGGGAGTGGCCCCCACCCGCGGCGCTCGCCACCCTCGGCGCCGAGGCAGTGGCGGCCGCGGCGCGGGCGACCGCGAGGGAGGCCCTGCAGGTCGGCGTCAACTGGATCTTCGCGCCGGTGGCCGACCTCGACGCGGAACCGGCGAACCCCATCGTCCAGACCCGCGCCTTCGGAAGCGAGCCCGCCGCCGTCGCCCCCCTGGTCTCGGCGTGGGTCGTGGCCGCCCAGGCCGAGGGCATACTCGCCTGCGTGAAGCACTTCCCGGGGCACGGCCGCACCCTCCACGACTCGCACCGGGAGATCCCGGTGGTGACCGCGGACCGGGGCACGCTCGAGGCGGACCTCACGCCGTTCCGGGCGGGGATCGCCGCCGGCGTGGCGGCGGTGATGACGGCGCACGTCCGGTATCCCGCCCTCGACCCTGCCGGCGTACCCGCCACCGCCTCCGCCCCGATCCTGCGCCTGCTGCGCCACGACCTCGGCTTCCACGGGCTCGTGGTGACCGACGCGCTCATCATGGAGGCGGCAAGCGGGGCGGGGGGACCGTCCGACCAGGTGGGAGCGGGAGTGGACCTGCTGCTCTACCCCCGCGACCTTGCCGCCACCGTGGGCGCCCTCGAGGAAGGCCTGCTCGACGGTTCCCTGCCCGAGGGGCGCGTGGTGGCGGCGCTCCACCGATACGAGACCGCGCTGGCCCGGCTCGAGGGCACGGGCGCCGCGCCGGGTGAACCGCCGCCGTACGACCCGACCCCGGAGGCGACGGCGGACCGGCTCCTGGCCGCCCCCCTCCTTCGGGGTCGCCTCCCGGCACTCCGCCTTCCCCTCGACCTCCTCGTCGTGGACGACGACGTGGGCGGGCCGTACCCCGCCTCCCCGTCCACCCACGTGGCCGAGGTGCTCGGGGGGAGGGCCGGGAGCGGCGGCTCACGCGTGGTGCTCGCCTTCTGCGAACCGCGCGGCTGGAAGGGCCGGGCCGGGTTCGGAGAGTCGACCCGCGCCGAGCTCGCGCGGCTCGCACCGTCCGCCGACCTCGTGGTGCTCTTCGGCCATCCCCGCCTGCTCGCGGAGGTCCCCGGGACCGCCCCCGTGCTCCACGCCTGGCACCGGCAACGACCGATGCAGGAAGCCGCGGCCCGGCGCCTGGCGGGCGCCGCGGCGTGAGGGCGCTCGACTGGGGCCTGGTGGCGCTCTACCTCGGCGCCACGATGGCGCTGGGCCTGGTGCTGGCGCGGCGCGGGGCGAAGAGCCTGGCGGAGTTCTTCGTCGGCGGGCGGGCCATTCCCTGGTGGCTGGCGGCCACCTCGATGGCCGCCACCACCTTCAACGTGGACACCCCGCTGTACGTGGCGGGCGTCGTCGCGCGGCGGGGGGTGGCGGGCAACTGGGAATGGTGGTGCTTCGCGTTCGCCCACGTCCTCCTCGCGGTGGTGCTCGCCAAGCTCTGGCGGCGGGCGAACGTGATGACCGACATGGAGCTCACCGAGCTCCGCTACGGCGGCCGTCCCGCGGCGGCCCTGCGCGCCACCCGGGCCTTCCTGTTCGCGGTGCCGCTCAACTGCATCAGCATCGGGTACGGGATGCTCGCGATGCGGAAGGTCGTCGTCGCCCTCGGCCTGCTCGACGGCCTCCCGGACCTCCCCGGCGATCCCCGCCTGTGGGCCCTGATGCCGATCGTGCTCGTGACGCTGGCCTACACGGCGGTGTCGGGCCTCTGGGGCGTGGTCGCCACCGACTTCCTCCAGTACGTCCTCGCGCTGGCCGGCGCGTTCGTCGTGATGGGCTACGCGCTCGCCGAGCTCGGCGGGCTCGGGCCCCTGGTGGAAGGCCTCCGGGCCACCCGGCCGGCCACGCTCGACCTGCTGCCGACGGCAGAGGACGCCCTGCTCCCGCTCTCGACCTTCCTGGGCTACGTGTTCATCCAGTGGTGGGCGTTCCGCAACAGCGACGGCGGCGGGATGTTCGTGCAGCGGCTCTCGTCCGTGCGGGATGAACGCGAGGCGCGGAAGGCGGCCCACGCCTTCAACGTGCTCAATTACGTGGTGCGCACCTGGCCCTGGGTGCTGGTGGCGCTCGCTGCCCTCGTGATCCTCCCCGATCTCGAGGATCCCGAGGCGGCATACCCGATGCTGATGCTCCGCTACCTCCCGGTCGGCGTGCTCGGCCTGGTGTTCGCCAGCCTTCTGGCCGCCTTCATGTCCACCGTCAGCACCCAGCTCAACTGGGGGGCGAGCTACCTGGTCCACGACCTCTACTCGCGATTCGGCGGCGAGCGGGACGACGCGCGGCTGGTGCCTGCGGCGCGGTGGGCCACCGTCGGACTCACCGCCCTCGCCGCCACGCTCTCCTTCTTCATGAACGACGTCGGCGAGGTCTTCCGGTTCCTGATCCTGGTGGGCAACGGGCCGGGGCTGGTGCTGCTGCTCCGCTGGTTCTGGTGGCGGGTGAATGCCTGGTCGGAGATTGCCGCGATGGGGGCTGGGCTCGGGCTCGCCCTGGCGAGCTACCTCCCGGCGCTCGCGGGGCTCACCTTCGGCCAGCGGCTGGCGCTCACGGCCTTCGGGTCGCTGGCGGTCTGGCTGCCGGTGCAGTTCCTCACCGGGCCCGAGCGCCCGGAGGTGCTCGACGCCTTCTACCGTCGGGTGCGGCCGGGGGGGGCGTGGGGCCCGGTACAGGCGCGGACCGGCCTCACCCCGCTGGACGCGCTCGCGGGCGACCTGGTGCGCTGGGTGGGGGGGTGCGTGCTGATCCTGGGCGCGACCCTGGGGATTGGCTGGGTGCTGCTGCGCTAGCGCCGCCGAGGCGGGTTCAGAGGAGGAGGATCACGCCCAGCACGACCATGCCCACGAGCAGGACGTACCAGGGCCACGGGCCGAGGCCCTTCCGCTCCGCGAGCGGGACCTCCGGGAGTACCTCGGGGTCCTCCTGGCCCTGGGGCGACCCGACCACCGCGAGTTCCGCGGACTCATAGGGGGCATAGCCCGCCGGGTCGGTGATGTCGGGCTCCGCGAGGCCGGGCCCGTCGAACCGGGCCACCACGACGGTGATGTTGTCCGCGCCGCCGCGCTCGTTGGCCACCTCGATCAGCTCGCGCGCGGCAAGTCCCACGTCGGTGTCCGACCCCACCGCCTCCGCGATCTCCTGCCGCTTCACGGTGCTCGAGAGGCCATCGGAGCAGAGCACCAGGACGTCGCCCCGGCGCAGCACCTGGTGGCTCACGTCGACCCGCACGCTCGCGTCGGGCCCCAGCGCCTGCAGGATGATGTTGCGCCGCTCGCTCGCCTCGGCCTCCTCCTCCGTCAGTTCTCCGGCCTCCACCAGCCGCTGGGTGAGGGACTGATCCCGGGTGAGCTGCGTGGCCGTCCCGCTCCGGATCAGGTAGGCGCGGCTGTCGCCGATCTGGGCGACATAGAGGTCCTGCCCGATCACCGCCGCCGCCGTGGCCGTCGTGCCCATCCCGCGCACCTCGGGGTGCGCCGTCGCGTACTCGTGGAGCCGGGTGTTGGCGTGCTCCACCGCCTCCCGCATCCGCCGCGCGAGGAGCGGGCCAGTGGGCTCCGCGTCGTCGCCCCAGACCCGCTTGAGGTAGTCGAGGATCTCCCCGGCCGCCATCGACGAGGCCAGGTCCCCGGCCGCCGCGCCCCCCATGCCGTCGGCCACGAGGAAGAGTGATCCCCGCGGCCCCACGGCGTGATCCCGGAGCTCGGTCGTCAGGTCGGAGACCTCACCGGTGAGGTCCGCGATGAGGAAGGTGTCCTCGTTGTGGTCGCGAGTCTGGCCGAGGTCGGTTCGCCCCGAGAGGGAGACGCGCACGCCGGCACCTGTGTTCATCGAATGGCCTCCCGGAGGTCCGCGGAATCTACGGCCCGCCGCCTGCGCGCGTCAACGTCGGTGTTGCCGTAAGTTGCTGTCAGCGTGTACCTTGGCCCGATGAGCCCGATTCGCCTGCTTCCGCTCTGCCTCCTGGTGGCGGCGTGCGCGGGGCGGGGAGGGGCTGCCGGGGGCGGCGCGGCCGGGGTCCCGTCCCCCTCCTCAGGCGTGCGCACCGGAACCGCCCGAGCCGACGGCGACCCCCTGCCCGCCGTTCCCGCCGTGGCGGGGCCCCTGGACATCCGGGTGGTGTATCCCGGCTCCGGCGACGTGGTGGCGGCGGGCGACTCGAGCTTCCTCTTCGGCACCGTGGGGCATGGAGCGGCCTCCCTGACCATCGACGGCCAGCCGGCAGCGGTCTGGCCGAATGGCGCCTGGTTGGCGTGGGTCGCCATCCCCCGCGACACGGTGGTCCGCCTCGACCTGGTGGCCACGGTCGGGGGCGACACCGTCCGGGCCGTCCACCTGGTCCGGCGGATCGCCCGGTTCGCCCCCCCGGCCGGGAGCGCCTGGGTGGATCCGGCCTCCCTCCAGCCGACCGGTCGGGTCTGGTGGCCCGCCGGGGAGCCTCTCCGTCTCTCGCTCAGGGCCGCAGCCGGCGCCGAGGTGCGGCTCCGGCTCCCGGATTCCACCCTCGTGCCGTTCGCGGCGGATCCCGCCACGGAGCCGCTGCCTGCTGGCGTGCAGGCCTTCGACCGCGATCCCGGGGCCCATGACCGGCCGGCCCGCGCCGACCGGTATTCGGCGGCCCTCCTCCCCCGGCCGCTCGGCCCCCACCCCGGGCCGGCCCTCGCCGCGTGGCCGCGCACGCCCCGGGACACCGCCCCGGCCGGGCCATCCGATTCGCTTGCAGTTCTGGAAGTGATATCGGGCCCCGACACCACGCGACTCCCCTGGCCCCTGCGGCTCGCCCCGCTCGCGCCGGCCTTCCCGGTGGCCGCCCTGGACGACGACCCGGGCCGCACCGGCGAGGGCGATGGCGTCACCGTGGGAAGGGCGGCGCCCGGCGCCACCTACCACTGGTTCTTCCCGGCCGGGACGAGGGCCCTGGTGACCGGCCGGGTGAACGGCGACGTGCGCCTCCAGCTGTCGCCCACCAGCCAGGCCTGGGTGGCGGCCGCCGAGGCGCTGCCCCTGCCGGCCGGCGCTCCGGCGCCCCGCGGACGGGTGGGCAGCCCCGCGCCCTCGGTGACCGCCGACGGCGTCCGGTTCCGGATCCCGGTGGGCGAGCGAGTCCCCTTCCGGGTGATCGAGGAGGCCCGGCGGCTCACCCTGGTGCTGCACGGCACGGTGGGCGACCTCAACTGGATCCGTTACGGCGCCACCGGCGACCTGGTCGAGCAGATCCGGTGGGACCAGCCCACCGCCGACGAGGTCGAGGTGGTGTTCGACCTCCGTTCGCCGGTCTGGGGATACCGTGCGGCCTGGGACCGGGGGGACCTGCTGCTCGAGATCCGGCGGCCGCCACCCCTCGACCGCTCGCACCCGCTCCGCGGGCTGCTCGTCGCGGTGGACCCCGGCCATCCGCCGGGGGGAGCGACGGGGCCGACGGGCCTGCGCGAGGCGGAGGCCAACCTGGGGGTGGCATTGGAACTGCGTGCCCTGCTCGAGGACGAGGGCGCTCGGGTGCTCCTCACCCGCACCACCGACTCCGCCGTGGGGTTGGGCGAACGGGCAGCACGGGCCGAGGCCGCCGGGGCTGCCCTGCTCATTTCCATCCACAACAACGCGCTGCCGGACGGGGTGGACCCGTTCCGCAACAACGGCACCAGCGTCTTCTACCACCAGCCGCGGAGCCTCCCCCTCGCGCGGGAGGTCCAGCGGGCCCTGGTGGACCAGCTCGGGCTCCGGGACCTGGGGTACGCGCGCGGGGATCTGGCCATGGTGCGCCCGACCTGGATGCCCTCCATATTGACGGAAGGGCTGTTCCTGATGGTGCCGGACCAGGAGTACGCCCTGCGGACCGCGGAAGGTCGTCGCCGCTACGCCCGGGGAGTGGCCCAGGGCCTGGAACGGTTCCTCCGGGAACGGGCTGCGGCCGAGTGACCGCCGCCGCTGTGCACCGGCGGCCGCATGGGACGTCAATGCAGAAGATGCCGTGCCCCCCCCGCGTGACCCGGTCCATCCTGGTGGCCGCTGCGCTCGCGGCTGCCGCCGTCCCCGCCGCGGCGCAGCCCCCCGCCGACCGCGCCGCACTCGGCGCCTTCCGTGACTCCCTTGCCCAGGCCGGTGACACCAGCGCCCTACGGGCCCTGGAGGCGCGGCTCATCCAGGCCGCCCGGGTGGACCGCGACAACACGATGCTCCACCTCCGCCTCGGCTTCCTCGCCCTCCGCCTGGGCGACCTCGGCGCCCCCGGCGCGCACGAGGCGGCCGCGTCGGAGTTCGAGTGGGCCCGTGACCTCCAGCCCGAGTGGCCGTACCCCTGGTACGGCGTGGGGCTCGCCGAGGCCCGCATCGGGGACTCGCAGGTGGCCCTGGTGAGCGGGCTCAAGACGATGCTGGGGAAGGACGCCCTCACCAAGTCGGCGCTGTCGTTCGCCCGGGCGGCCGCCATCGACCCGTCCTTCGTCGACGGGCTCACGGAGCTCGGTGCCACCGCCCTCAGGCAGCGGGTGAACGTGAAGCTCGACGTGGCCCTCGAGGCGCTCCGCGTCGCCGCGACCACCTCCGCCGGCAAGCATCCGGAGGTGCTGCTCGTGCGCGGCCGGGTGGAGCGGGAGGTGGGCTCGCCGGATTCCGCCCTCGCCGCGTTCCACGGCTACCTGGCGGCGGGGGGCGACGCCGGGATGGGACGGCTGGAGATCGCCCGGACGGAGTTCATCCTGGGGCGCCTCGAGGGCCAGGCGCCGTATTACGAGGGGGCGACCTCCGCCACGCCGGCGACGGTGGCTGCCTACCGGACCGACCTCGCCTACATCGCATCCGACAGCGTGCTGGCGGGGTTCGACGCCGCTGCCGGCCCCGAGCGATCGGCGTTCCTGCGTCGGTTCTGGGACGAGCGGGACGCCCGGGCCCTCCGCCCCCCGGGGGAACGGCTGCGGGAGCACTACCGCAGGCTGGGCTACGCCCGGAAGAACTTCGTGCTGGTCGGGCACCGGCGGGTGTACGACATCACCGAGATCTGGCGCTCGGGCAGCACGGAATTCGACGACCGGGGCCTGATCTACATCCGCCACGGGGAGCCGTCCGACCGGGCGAGCTACACGGCGCCCGGCATCAATCCGAATGAATCGTGGCGCTACGCCAAACCCGACGGCGACCTGCTCTTTCACTTCACCGCCGTGAACGACGTCCAGGACTTCCGCCTGGTGGAGAGCGTGCTGGACGTGCTCGGATACGAGGTCCGGGTCAGCACCGACGCCGAGGGCGTGCTCGCCGAGGACCCGAACGGGCCCACGGTCCAGCTGCTGGTTTCGCGCGAGCGTCTCTCGCCCCTGTACTCTCGGCTGCAGTCGGCCGGCAAGGGTGCCTCCGGGCGCTACCAGGCGGAGGAGCGCGACCTCACGCGCCGCAGCGTGGCCGAGGGGACCACCACCGACAGCTACGACGTCCGGTTCGAGCGCGACCTCGTCGCGATGACACAGGCGCTGGCCGTGGGCGCCGCGGCCGGGGAGAGCCGGGTCCTGCTCACCTACGCCATCCCGGGCAGCGCGCTCGAGGGAATGCCCTCGGAGCGGGGGACCATCTACCCCATCCGGATCCGCTTCGTGGCCAGCGGCCCCACGGCCGTCGTTGCCCGGCTCGACACCACCCGCGTGTTCCTGGCGCGGACGCCCGTCCCCGCCTCGGAACACCTCGTGGGCCAGGTGTCCCTGGTGGTGCCCCCCGGTACCTGGGACTGGCGGCTCTCGGTCCAGGAAGGCGAACGCGCCGGGCTGGTGACGCCGACCGCCTCGCTCACCGTCCCGAGGATGGACGGGACCGTGCTCGGGCTGTCGGATCCGGTGCTCGGCAGCGTGACCGGCGGCCTCGCCTGGCGTCCGACGCCGGGAGATACGGTCCTCCTCAACCCGGTGCGCCGGTTCTGGTCGGGGGAGGAGATGGCCCTATACTATGAGGTGGCCGGTCTCCTGAACGGAGAGCAGTACCGCACCGAGATCGCCATCAATCGCGCCACGCGCGACAATGCGGACGGCCTCGCGACGGGGAAGCTCCTCCGCGATGCCGTGCTGACGCTCCGCTTCGACGAGGAGGCGGGCGGTCCCATGGAGCGGAGCCAGCGGACCATTGAATTGCGCAGACTCAGGCCGGGCGACTACACCCTCTCCATCATCGTCACCGATGCGAGCCGCCGGGTCGCGCGCCGGAGCCAGAGCTTCCGCGTGGTGGCGCGCTAGCGCCCTCACCGCAGCGCTCGGGCTCGGCGGCCTCGCCTCGCCGGCCGGGGCCCAGCCCCCGGCCATCCCACTTCTCGACTCCCTGGCCACCGAGGACGACCCGGTCGCCCTGGAGGCCCTCGAACGCCAGCTCATCGCCTGGGCCCGGGCGAACCGGGATGATCCCGACGCCCACCTGCGGCTGGGCGCGGTGGCGCTCCGCCTGGGCCAGCTCACGGGACAGCCCCACTGGGACCACGCCATCAGCGAGTTCGAGTGGGCGGCCGAACTCGAACCTCGCTCCCCGCTCCCCTGGCACGGGATCGGCCTGGCGTGGCTGGGAATGGCGCCCGCGCAATACGATGCACGCACCACGGTGCAGGCGATGCTCGGGGTCGATCCGGTGGCCAAGGCCGGGAAGGCCTTCAGCGAGGCCCTGGCGCGGGAACCGGGGTACGGCCCGTCCGCCACGGCCTGGGGCGGGCTCGCACTCCTGCCCGCCCTGCGTGACGAGGCGCCGGATGCGCTCGTTGCGCTCCGGCGGGTGCCGGAGGCGCGGGACACCACCTTCCACCTCGTGCGGGGCCGCCTCGAGCGCCGGGCCGGGCACCCCGACTCGGCGCTCGCGGCCTTCGCGCGATACGCGGCCGCCGGCGGGAGCGCCGGCGTTGCCCGGCTGGAGCGCGCTCGCGTACTGCTGGCGGCGGGCCATCCCGATGGACCGCCTGCCTACTACGAGGGCGCGGCCCTCGCCGACTCGGCGGCCGCGGCGCAGTTCCGGGCCGACCTCGCCTTCCTGGTGGACGACTCGGTGCTCGTCGGCTTCGACCTCGTCAGCGGCGCCGCGCGCCGGGCGTGGCTCGAGCGGTTCTGGCGCGAGCGCGATCTCGCGGCGCTCCGGCGGGACGGGGAGCGCCTCGCCGAGCATTACCGCCGGCTGGAGGAGGCCGAGACCGCGTTCGGGCTGGCCCCGTTCAAGCGCCGGTTCGGCTTCGGCGATTACTACCAGAGCGGGCGCACCGACGTCGACGACCGCGGCGTGATCTACATCCGGCACGGCCCGCCGACGGATCGGAACCGGACGGTCCGATTCCAGGCCGAAAGCTGGTATTACGCGCCCGGCACGGCGCGGGAGCTCTGGTTCCACTTCGTGGCCCTCGACGACCTGACCGACTACCGCCTGGTGCCCAGCGCGGCCCAGGTCCCCCTCGCGGCCCAGCAGGAGATCCGGGACCAGGGCGGAGCCGCATCGGACGAGTATTGGCGGATCGCCACCATCGGGCCCGTCGCCCGCCAGCGGGTGGAGGATCGGCTCTTCGCGGCCGGCCGGGAGATGATGGTGATCGGCACCACCACCGACAGCTGGGCGCGCCGCTGGGAGCGCCCGCTCCAGGCCGCCGCCCAGGCCGTGACGGTGGCCCTCGAGGAGGGTACGGGGCGAGTGCACGTCGCGCTGGCCGTCCCGCTCGCCCGCCTCCCGGCCGACTCGGCGGGCATCCGGCGCCTCACCATCCGGCTGGTCGCCCTCGCCCCGGACGGCAGCCCCGCGGCGCGGATCGACTCCCTGGTGGAGTTCCTGCCGGCGGCGGCGGCGCAGACCGGGCTGGTCCGCATCTCCTTCCCGGCGCGTCCGGGCCCGCTCCCGGTGCAGGCGCTCGCGGAGACCGACCGCGCGGGCGCCCTGGTGCTCCGGGAGACGCTCGACGTCCCGGACGCCGGCGCCGGCCTGGGACTCAGCGACATCGTCCTGGGCCGGGAGTCGCTTGGCCTCTCCTGGCGCGGGGGCGACGGCGAGCCCGTGGCGCTCAATCCGATGGGGACGTTCCCGCGATCGGAGCCGCTCTCGCTCTACTACGAGGTCTACGGGCTCGCGGACGGCCTCGCAGTCACCGAGCTCGTGCTGTGGAGAGCCGAGGAC